>JAHEDB010000031.1:2721-11581 GCA_024641465.1 Chromatiales bacterium
CCCCAAGCAAAAATAGTTTTCTGCTGTTAAGTCTGCTCTGCCTGCCCGGCGCGACGCATGCCCTGAGCAGTGACCGCGAGCAACCGATCTTCATCGAGGCCGACGAGGTGGAGATCGACAAGCTGAAGGGTTTCAGCCGTTACGAGGGAAACGTCAAGCTGGTGCAGGGCAGCCTGGTTATCCGCGGTGAGATCATCCTGCTCTATCACAAAGATGGACTTGTCGATAAGGTGGTCATCGATGGCGAACCGGCCAGCTTTCAGCAGATGCCCGACAAGGGTGATGCGACCATCCTCTCCCAGGCCCACAAGATGGAATATTTTGCCAAACAATCCCGCCTGTTTTTATTTGACGCCGCGAAGGTAACTCAGGGTAACAACAGTCTGACCGGCGAGAAGATCGAATACGATATCGTCAATAGCACCGTGATTGCCAATAAGGGCGTCGACGGGGGTGGCCGAGTCAATGCCGTACTGGAAGAAAAACCAAACAAGACGCCATGAGTAAATTAGAGGCCAGACAGATCATCAAACGTTACCGTGGCCGCGATGTGGTCAAGGGCGTCTCGGTTGAAGTCAACAGCGGTGAGGTCGTCGGACTGCTGGGCCCCAACGGTGCGGGTAAAACCACCTCTTTCTATATGATCGTCGGTCTGGTAGCGGCAGACGATGGCCTGATCATGCTGGATGATAAAGACATTACCGAGTTACCCATGCATGCCCGCGCCCAGTATGGCATCGGCTACCTGCCACAGGAGGCCTCGGTGTTCCGCAAGCTCTCGGTCACCGATAATATCCTTGCGATTCTACAGACCCGCAAAGACCTCAACACCACTCAACAGGGACATGCCCTGGAGGAACTGCTCGAGGAATTACACATCGGTCATATCCGCGCCAATATGGGTATGAGCCTGTCGGGGGGTGAACGCCGTCGTGTCGAGATCGCCCGCGCCCTGGCGACCAATCCACGCTTTATCCTGCTGGACGAACCCTTTGCCGGGGTCGATCCGATTTCCGTGCTGGACATCCAGAGCATCATCAAACACCTGCAAGAGCGGGAGATTGGTGTACTGATTACCGATCACAACGTACGTGAGACCCTCGGAATTTGTGACCGGGGTTATATTATGAATAGCGGTGAGGTCATCGCCCAGGGCAAACCCGAAGCACTACTCCAGGATAAGCAGGTTCGCAAGGTCTATTTGGGCGAACATTTCCGATTATAATCCTCCCCTGAACGGGCAAATACGCTAAAATAAAACCATACCGGCGAGCAAACAGAGTCCGGTCGAATAGTTTACTTATGAAGCAAGCATTACACCTTCGCCTTGGCCAGCATCTGACCATGACCCCGCAACTGCAGCAGGCTATCAAACTGTTGCAGCTGTCTACGCTCGAGCTACAAACCGAGATCCAGGAAGCCCTCGACTCCAACATGATGCTCGAAGTCGTCGATGAAGGTGATGACAACCCGTCCAAAAAAACCGAGACCGTCGAAGATAGCAGCTTCAGCAGCCCGTCCGATGATGACAGTCTGATCATGCAGCAGGAAAATATTCCCAATGAGCTGCCCGTCGACAGTGCCTGGGACGATATCTATGATGCCGCCCCGCAACAATCCACTGCCAATCGTGAATTTGATAACCGCGAATACGATATCCCGGAATCTTCCGGCGAGTCCCTGCACGATCACCTGATCTGGCAAATGGAATTGACCCCCTTTAGTGATACCGATCGCATCATCGCCGAAACCATTATCGATTCCATCAATGATGACGGCTACCTTGATATCAGCATCGAGGAAGTGCTGCAGAGCCTGCCCGATGATATGGATATCGAGCTTGATGAGGTCGAAGCCGTCCTGCATCGCATCCAGTATTTTGACCCCGTCGGTGTCGCGGCCCGTGACCTGCGCGAAACCCTCAGCATCCAGCTCAAGCACCTGCCGATTGAATCCCCCTGGCAGGAAAAGGCCCAGGAACTGGTGGACAAACACTTCGATCTGCTGGCCAACCGTGACTATACCCAGCTGACACGCCGTCTGGCGATCACCGAAGACGAACTGAAAGAAGTTATTCAGCTTATTCAATCACTGCAACCCCGACCGGGCAGCCAGATAACGGCCAGCAAGGCGGAATATATCGTACCGGATGTGACAGTCAAAAAGGTCAAGAACCGCTGGGTGGTAGAACTCAATGCCGATGCGGCGCCAAAACTGCGGGTCAACAACCACTACGCCAGTCTGATCAAGGAAGTCAACAGCAGTGCCGACTCGACCTATATGAAGAACCAGTTGCAAGAGGCCCGCTGGTTTATCAAGAGCCTGATCAGTCGTAATGAAACCCTGCTCAAGGTCGCCACCTGTATCGTTGAACGACAGCAGGGATTCCTGGAGTACGGTGAAGAGGCCATGAAGGCCCTGGTCCTGCATGATGTGGCAGAAGAAGTCGAAATGCACGAATCCACCATCTCGCGCGTGACCACCAAGAAATACATGTATACACCGCGTGGCATCTTTGAACTGAAATACTTTTTCTCCAGCCACGTCACCACCGCTACCGGCGGCGAATGTTCGGCCACCGCTATTCGCGCCCTCATCAAGAAGCTGGTCGCTGCGGAAAAACCCAACAAACCCTTAAGCGACAGCAAACTCGCCAGTATCCTCGAGGAACAGGGCATCAATGTCGCACGCCGCACCGTTGCCAAGTACCGCGAGGCAATGGGCATTCCCCCTTCCAATGAACGAAAACGCCTGACCTAGCGAATTAATAAAAGGAGCCACCAATGCAACTAACTGTATCCGGACACCACGTTGATCTGACCGAAGCCATGCAAAACTATGTTGAAAACAAAATGGAAAGACTTGAACGCCATTTTGACCAGGTGACCACCGTCAACGTAATTCTCACTGTTGAAAAAATGCGCCAGAAGGCCGAGGCCACCATCCATATCACGGGGACCGATGTGTTTGCCAATGCGGAAGATGAAAACATGTACGCCGCCATTGACATGCTGGTTGACAAACTCGACCGGCAAATCAAGAAACACAAGGAAAAACGTGCTGATCACCACCGGGCCGAAGGCGCCGAGAAAAAACACCTGGCCGAATAACTGTTGAAAAGACCCCATGCAATTATCTGAACTCCTTACAACAGAACGTGTTGCCTGTAACCTCCAGGCCCTGAGTAAAAAAAGGGCTCTGGAGGAAGTCAGCGTACTCATAGCAAGTGGTGAGCCAAAGGTCACCACCAATGAAGTGTTCGACAGCCTGCTGGCCAGGGAACGACTGGGGGGTACCGGTATCGGCCATGGCGTGGCGATTCCACACGGCCGCCTGAAAAATATCAGCCAGGCGATCGGCGCCTTCATTAAACTACAGGATGCGGTCGACTTTGACGCCATCGATAACCAGCGGGTCGACCTGGTGTTTGCCCTGCTCGTGCCGGAAGATTCCACCGCCGAACATTTACAGATCCTGGCAAAGATCGCCGCCATGTTTAATGATGAACAGACTCGTGACAAACTCCGCCAGGCCGGTTCGGCGGGTGAACTCTACCAGTTAATCACTGAACACCAATAACCAATCCCCACCAATGGACCACAGTGTCTCCATCCAGCAGCTCTTTGCGCTTCATAGCAAACAACTGGAGCTGCAATGGATTAGTGGTGAGGAGCACCTGGTCAATATCACCCCGGACAAGGATGATACCCAGGACTACCCCATAGTTGGCTACTTCAGCACGATTCATCCCAACCAGATCCAGGTCATAGGACTAAAGGAACTGGATTATTTCAAAAGCCTGCCTGATGCTGCCGTTAACAATATCCTCAGCAGCATAGGCGATATCCGACAACCGGTCTTCATTGTCGCGATGCAGGCCCGCTTACCTGACAGCATTTTGAAATATACCGTAGAAAAAAATATCCCGGTGCTGATTTCCGCCTTGTCGGGCCGCAAACTGATTGAATATCTGCGCTATTATCTTTCCCAGTTAATATCAGAAAAGACCATCCGGCATGGCGTGTTTATGGAAGTGATGGGCATTGGGCTGTTGATCTCTGGACCCAGTGGCATCGGTAAAAGCGAACTGGCACTGGAACTGCTGAGCCGCGGCCACCGCCTGGTCGCCGATGACGCCCCGGAATTTACCCGTACCGGCCCGGACGTCCTGCACGGTACCTGCCCGGACACCCTGCATGGTTTCATCGAAGTCAGGGGACTGGGGGTGCTGAATGTCCGGGCCATGTTTGGTGAAACCGCCGTCATCCATACCAAGCGTCTGCGTCTGGTGATCAACATGGAATTGTTTTCCGAGGATGCACACCAGACACTAAATCGGCTTGACACTACCGAGCATTATGAGAATATTCTCGATGTGGATATTCCGCTACTCAATATCCCGGTTGCCCCCGGCCGCAACATGGCCGTCATCGTCGAGGCGGCGGTACGCAATCACGTTCTGCGGCAGAGCGGCTATAATGCAACGAAGGATTTTATCCAGCGGCAACAACAAACCATCAACAAAAACAAAACATGAGACTTGTCATCATCAGCGGTATGTCCGGCTCCGGTAAATCGGTGGCCCTGCACGCCCTTGAAGACCTGGATTTTTATTGTATCGACAACCTGCCAATTGGCATGTTGCCGGCCTTTTCCGTACAGATCCTCAGCAAACCGGACAGCCCCTATAATGATTTTGCGGTTGGTATCGATGTGCGCAACCTATCCGGTGATTTGACGATATTTCCCGAACTACTGGAGCAAATGCGCAGTAATAGTCTCAAGTGTGATGTCATCTTCCTCGACGCCGACGACACCACACTGATCAAGCGCTTCAGCGAAACCCGCCGCAAACACCCCCTGACGGATTCAGATGTCCCCCTCAGCGAGGCAATCTTTGAAGAGCGCAGCATGCTCGAACCCATTTCATCCTGTGCCGACCTGGTATTTGACACCAGTAAGACAACCGTGCACAAATTGCGGCATCTGATCCAGGACCGCATCCTTGGCTCATCGGATAACCAGCTGTCTGTGCAGTTTGAATCCTTCGGTTTCAAGCACAGCACACCGGTGGATGCCAATTTTGTATTTGATATTCGCTGTATCCCCAATCCTCACTGGGTACCGGAACTACGCAACCTGACCGGCAAGGATCAGGCGGTAATCGATTATCTGGAGAAATACGATGAAGTCCAGAAAATGTATACCGACCTGAAAAATTTTCTGACCGAATGGATTCCGTCATTTGCGGCGGAGAATCGCAGCTATCTGACCATCGCCATCGGCTGCACCGGTGGCCAGCACCGTTCAGTCTATATGGCGGAAAAACTCGCCGCCCACTTTCGAAAAACCAGCACCAATGTGCTGACCCGCCACCGGGAGCTGCAATGAGTGTCGGGGTCCTGATCATCACCCACAGCAACATTGGCCTATCCTTGTATGACGCGGCTACCTCGGTCATGGGCAGCTGTCCTCTGCCAACCCAGGTGATGCCGGTCTCGATGGATAGCGATCCAGAACTGATGGTGTCCAAAGCCAGACAGTTGCTCACCGATCTGGATCAGGGTCAGGGGGTCCTGGTATTGACCGACATGTACGGCTCCACGCCGAGTAATATCGCCTGCAAACTCAGCAACGGCCGGGTCAATGTCGTGGCGGGTATCAATCTACCCATGCTAATCAGGGTCATGAACTATCCGAACCTGGATCTGCAACAACTTGCCAACAAGGCCGTCACTGGCGGCCATGAAGGCGTTATTCCCTGTCAGCACAAACACTAACCATGATAAAACAACAAGTAAAGATCATTAACAAACTCGGCCTGCACGCCCGGGCTGCCGCCAAGCTGGTAACCACGGCATCGCGTTTTAAATCCGATATCCAGGTGGCGCTCAATGGCAAGCAGATCAACGGCAAAAGTATCATGGGGGTCATGATGCTGGCCGCAGCCCAGGGCTTTACTATCGAACTTATAATTTCAGGCAGTGATGAACAGCAGGCCGCTGAGGCCCTGTTGAATTTAATCAATACGCGCTTTGGTGAAGAACAGTAGTTTGAACTAGACATTGTTTTGCACCAGGCCGCCGGGGACCATTAATGACATTTGCTCAACTTGGTACAGGCGTTTCCAAAGGCATCGCCATCGGCCCGGTGCACATCCTCTATCGGGATGAGCTGGAGATCCCCGAATACGCCTTGCCGGAAAAATTCGTCCCTGATGAACAGATCCGCTATACCGCCGCGCTCATCCTCGCCCGTCAGCAACTGCATGACATCCTGAGCCATATTCCGGCCAATACCCCGGCGGATATCGCCGAGTTTATCGATACCCATTTACTGATGCTGAATGATTCGGCCCTGGCAAGAATTCCCCTCGAGATCATCGCCAACCAGCGCTGCAATGCAGAATGGGCACTCAAGCTGCAACGTGATGCCCTGGTGCGGGTATTCGATGCAATGGAAGACCCCTATCTGCGCACCCGCCGCGACGATGTCGATCACGTGGTCAATTCCATCCAGCGGATCCTGCTCAACGGCCCGGTACACCATGGTGTACAACCGGCGCAGGAACATCCCCATTCCGGGCACATCCTGGTCGCTGATGACCTGTCACCGGCCGATACGGTGCTGATGCAACACCAGGGGATAGCCGCCTTTATTACCGAAACCGGCGGCCCGACCTCACACACCGCGATCCTGGCGAGAAGCCTCGGCATCCCGGCCATTATCGGCCTGCATCGGGCTCGGGATTTATTACGTGATGATGAAACCATCATTCTGGATGGTCAACAGGGCTGGGTCCTGGCCAATCCGGATGAATACAGCCTGCAGTTTTATCATCAAAAACGTCGTCAGGAACATATTCAGTATCTTGAGTCTGTCAAAAACCGCGACCTGCCGGCGGTGACCCAGGATGGTGAAACCATCAAGCTCATGGCCAATATTGAATTGCCCACCGATATCGACGCGGTGCATAACATCGGCGCGCAGGGCATCGGTCTGTATCGGACGGAATTTCTGTTTATGAATCGCATCAGCCCGCCCGATGAAGAGGAACAATTCAGGACCTACCTGGAGGTGGTTGAAAAACTCAAGGGCAAATTGTTGACCATCCGCACCATTGACCTCGGTGCGGATAAACAGGTCGATGGTGGGCGTCACCAGACAGCGACCACCACCAACCCGGCGTTGGGGCTGCGCGCCGTGCGCCTCTGTCTCAAGGAGCCGGCCCTGTTCATACCACAACTACGCGCCATCCTGCGGGCCTCGGCCTGTGGCCCGGTGCGTATCCTGTTGCCCATGTTGTCGAACATCAACGAACTTAAACTGATCCTGGAGTTGATAAACGATACCAAGGCAAGATTAACGGAGCAGGGCATTCCCTTCGATGACGATATTGCAATCGGCGGCATGATTGAAGTCCCGGCGGCCGCGATCAAGGCGCGGATGTTTCTGCATCATCTCGATTTTCTGTCCATCGGCACCAATGACCTGATCCAATATACCCTGGCCATCGATCGTATCGATGAAGAGGTCAACTATCTGTATGACCCGCTCAACCCGGCGGTATTGCATCTGATCGCCCTGTCGATCGAGGCCGGCAAGTCATTATCCAAACCGGTGGGCATGTGTGGTGAGATGGCGGCCGATCCACGCTTCACCCGCATCCTGCTCGGACTGGGGCTGACCGAGTTCAGCATGCACGCCAGTAGTCTGTCGGGCGTCAAACAGGTCATCAATAACAGTCACTTCACCCAGCTCTCGGCCGAAACCCAAAAGATGATGTCTACCCCGGACTATGATGAATTTCTAACACTCCTGCATCGTTTCCAATATACCTCCCGCCATTAATATCCCTTTAATATAAGTGCTTTACCATTTTTCCTGAACACCTGTTAAACTGTTCCAAACAGCAGGATCGTGTAATGTCTGATACCGAACAAGCCCTAACACCGCAACAATCGCTGCTGAATGCGATTGAAGCGAATGACATTGAACAAATCGAAACCCTGCTGGAAGACATGCATCCGGCCGATATCGCCCATTGGCTCGAATCCCTGCCATCCAATCAACGTGACCTCATCTGGCCCTTATTACCATCGGAAATAACCGGTGAGGTGCTGCTGCACCTGAACGATGAACTGCGCGCCAGCCTGATGCGCAAGATGAATGATGAAGACCTGCGGCAGGCGGCGGAAAACCTCGACACCGATGACCTGGCCGACATCATTCCCGAGATGCCGCTCAATGTCACACAGGAACTCCTGTTGACCATGGAGACCCAGGATCGGGATCGGCTGCGTTCGGTGCTGTCCTATCCCGAGGATACCGCCGGTGGTCTGATGGACCCGGACACCATAATGGTGCGGGAGAATATCAGCCTGGACGTGGTGCTGCGTTACCTGCGCCGCCGTGGCGAAATACCGGAGGGCACTGACAAGCTGTTCGTGGTGGATCGTGACAACAAATACCTCGGTCTGCTCACCCTGTCGAAGTTATTAACAACCGACCCGTCCCGCAAGGTCGAGGAGATCATGGACCGGGAGGACGACGCCATCGCCGCCACCATGTCGTCACAGGATGTAGCTAATATGTTTGAACGCCGCGACCTGATCACCGCCCCGGTGGTGGATGTGGAAAATCGTCTGCTGGGCCGTATTACCATTGATGACGTGGTCGACGTTATCCGCGATACCGCCGATCACTCTTTCATGAGTATGGCGGGGCTGAACGAAGAACAGGACATGTTCGCCCCGGTCTTCTCCAGCACACGGCGACGCAGTGTCTGGCTGGGGATCAATCTGCTCACCGCCTTGCTGGCCTCGTGGGTCATCGGCCTGTTCGATACCACCCTCGAACA
>JAHEDB010000389.1 GCA_024641465.1 Chromatiales bacterium
CTGCGCCTGTCGACCTATGAACTCATGCATCGCCTCGACATTCCCTATCGGGTGGTTATCAATGAAGGCGTCGAACTGGCCAAGGTGTTTGGCGGTGAGCAAGGCCACAAGTTTATCAACGGCATCCTCGACAAGCTGGCCAACAGCTTGCGATCGTCAGAGGCAGGTTCCGTCAGAAAATCATAAATGGATGACGGCAACATGCCTCAATCTGAATTTGACATCATTGACGAATATTTTACCCGCCAGCGGGTAAGACGTGATGATGTCGCACTGGGGATTGGCGATGATGCTGCGATCATCACGATGCCCAAGGGACAGCAACTGGTCGTCGCCATCGATACGTTGGTGGCCGGGGTGCACTTTCCCAACAATACCTCCGCCGAAGACATTGGCTACAAGGCCCTGGCAGTCAATCTTAGTGACCTCGCCGCGATGGGCGCCGAGCCCGCCTGGTTTACCCTGGCCCTTACTTTACCCAGTGTGCAACGAGCATGGCTGCGGGGTTTTGCCAAGGGCCTGTTTGAACTTGCCGAAAAATACCAATTGCAACTGGTCGGTGGCGATACCACTCAGGGACCGTTGACGATTTCTATCCAGGTGGCCGGCTATGTTCCCACTGGGACTGCACTGACCCGTGCCGGAGCCAGGGTCGGTGATAGCATCTACGTGACCGGTAACCTGGGCGATGCGGCGCTGGGCCTGCGTTGCCTGCAACAACCTGCGGAATATGCAGCTGTTCCCACTGCTATTAATAAACTCAATCGACCCGAGGCCCGTATCGATATCGGGCTCTCATTACGCGATGTTGCTTCGGCCTGTATTGATATCTCCGATGGCCTGCTGGCGGACCTGGGACATATCCTCGATACCAGCAATGTAGGGGCCAGTATTGACCGAGACGCGATTCCCTTGTCGGACGGATTGCGCTTACTGTGTGAACAAAACACCGATCACTATGCCATGGCGCTTAGCGGTGGTGATGATTACGAGTTGTGTTTTTGTGTTGCCCCGCAAAATGAATCCAGAGTTGAGGCCATTGCATCCATCTGTGGAATCCGTTTAACACATATCGGAATTATTGAACACCAGGCTGGAATAAGACTGCATCAGGCCGGGCGTGCTTGCGCTATGACGGGTAAATCGGGATATGAGCACTTTAGTGGATAGATATATGAAGCTGAGCAGAGATAAACGCCTCACCCTGACCTTATTAAGAAACCCGGTACACTTGTTGAGCTTTGGTTTTGGCAGCGGCTATGCGCCGTTCGCACCGGGAACGTTTGGCACACTGGCGGCCATCCCGATTTTTTTAGTGCTGTCACAGTTTACGACAGTGCAGTATGTTGTAATGGTTGCTGTCATGCTGTTGGCAGGTATCTGGTTTTGCGATCAAACCAGCCGTGCGCTCGGTGTGCACGATCACAAGGCCATTGTTTGGGATGAGGTGGTCGGTTATCTGATCACCATGCTGCTGGTTACACCATCATGGTTGAATATCTGCGCAGGTTTTGCCTTGTTCCGCCTGTTCGATATCTGGAAACCCTGGCCGATCAACCTGCTGGATAAAAATATTCATGGTGGTCTGGGTATCATGCTAGATGACGTCCTTGCCGGGATTTTTGCCTGGGCCGTTTTACAGCTTGCCCTGCACTGGTTGGTATGAATGTCAAAAACAAAACGAAAAATTAAGGAGTCTTGTCTATGTTGCTGCGAATGATCATTACTTCCCTGGGACTGCTTGCCTCAACTGCATTGTTACAGGCTGGCGAGGTGAGCATCAAGGCCGTTGAATTCTCAAGAGGTTCTGGTGACTGGACCGTCAATGTGACCCTGCAACACGCCGACGAGGGCTGGAAGCATTATGCCGATGGCTGGCGGGTGGTGGATACAAAGGGCAAGGTCCTGGCGAAACGCACCCTGTTTCATCCACACGTCGAGGAACAACCCTTCACCCGCAGCCTGTCGGGGGTGAATATCCCGGCCAAGACCACTAAAGTCTATATCGAGGCGCATGATCTGGTTCATGGCTGGAGCAAGGACAGGGTGCTGGTCGACTTAAGCAAAAGCAGCGGCAACCGTTTTACCGTAAGACGTTAACTTCTCTGGAAGATAATATTGGTGCAGGGACCTAACAGCAGAAAGCTTTCTCATATGTTACTGGCGCTGACACTCGCCTGTCTGCCGGTCTGTGTCCATGCCGCTAATATATTGGTCCTGGGTTTGTTCAAGGACATGGCGATCATCAAGGTCGATGATATGCAGCATAAACTGCGCGTTGGGGAGATCAGCCCGGAAGGGGTGAAGCTGATTTCCTCGAATAGTGATGAGGCCATACTCGAAGTCAATGGCGTACGACAAGCCTATAGCCTGGGCGAGCAGCAAAGTACGCAGTCATTTGCACAGAACAAAACAATATCCGAAGCCAGGATCTGGTCGAATCGGGGCATGTATCAGACACCGGGTTCGATCAACGGCATGCCGGTCAATTTTCTGGTGGATACCGGTGCAAGTTCGGTTGCCATGAATACCGAACATGCCAGACGCCTGGGCATTAACTATCGCTATACCGGTCAGCAAGGGGCTGCCCGGACGGCAAGTGGTATTGTCAGCACTTATGTGATTCGGCTCAAGAGCGTGAAAGTCGGCAATATCGAATTACATGATGTGGAAGGGGCCGTGATTGAAGGTCAGGGCCCCACCAACATCCTGCTGGGGATGTCGTTCCTGAAGCAGGTCAGGATGCAGCGGGATGGAGAACTGTTGCAGCTACAGAAGCTGGATTAATTCCGCACAAAAAAGCTTGCGGGTGAACGGCCATTATTACTTGGCGGCATCATCCAACTTGTTTTTCTCGATCAGGGCGTAGGCCGAATGATTGTGAATGGACTCGAAGTTTTCGGACTCGATAGTGTAGGCCGATATACGGTCATCCTTATTCAGCACCGCGGCGACATCACGCACCATATCTTCGACGAACTTGGGATTGTTATAGGCCCGTTCGGTAACGTGTTTTTCATCGGGCCGTTTCAGCAGGCCGTATAATTCACACGAGGCCTCCTGTTCGACCATATCGATGATCTCTTCAA
>JAHEDB010000390.1 GCA_024641465.1 Chromatiales bacterium
ATATCGAACTACTGGCCCTGGCGGAAAAGATCGAACAATCGCACAGCCGTGCCGCTCAACGGGCCAACCATCGACCCGCAATCAGTTATGACGACAGCCTGCCGGTCTGTGCGCAACGCGATATCATCCGCGAGGCGATCAGCAAACATCAGGTGGTGATCATCGCCGGCGAAACCGGTTCGGGTAAGACTACGCAGTTACCGAAGATCTGTCTGGAGCTGGGCCGCGGCGTGACCGGCATGATCGGTCATACCCAGCCGCGGCGTATCGCGGCACGCAGTGTCGCGACGCGCATCGCCGAGGAACTGCACTCGGAGATCGGCCAGCATGTCGGGTACAAGGTGCGCTTCAAGGACCACACCCGACCGGAGTGTTATGTCAAGCTCATGACCGACGGCATCCTGCTGGCGGAGACCCACAGTGATCGTTTTCTGAATCAATACGACACGATCATTATCGACGAGGCCCACGAGCGCAGCCTGAACATCGATTTTCTGCTCGGCTATATCAAACAGATCCTGCCCAAACGGCCGGAGCTGAAATTGATCATCACCTCGGCCACCATCGACCCGCAGCGTTTCGCCAGACACTTCAATGATGCGCCGATCATCGAGGTCTCCGGCCGCACCTATCCGGTCGAGGTCCGCTACCGGCCGCTGCACGATGACGGCGATGATGAAGACAAACGTGATATGACCCAGGGCATCCTCGATGCGGTGGATGAACTGGAGCGGGACGGCCCGGGGGATGTACTGGTGTTTTTGAGCGGCGAACGGGAGATCCGCGATGCCGCCGAGGCGCTGCGCAAACACCATCCGCCGCAGACCGAGATCATCCCGCTCTATTCACGCCTCAGTACCAGCGAACAAAACCGGGTGTTCCAGTCACACCAGGGTCGACGCATTGTGCTCGCCACCAATGTGGCCGAGACCTCGCTGACCGTGCCCGGCATTCGCTATGTCGTTGACCCCGGCACCGCGCGCATCAGTCGCTACAGTTATCGCAGCAAGGTACAGCGCCTGCCGATTGAAAAGGTTTCGCAGGCCAGCGCCAATCAGCGCAAGGGTCGCTGTGGTCGGGTCAGCGCCGGGATCTGTCTCCGTTTATATAGTGAAGAGGATTTTCTGAACCGGCCGGAGTTTACCGAACCGGAAATACAGCGCACCAATCTGGCCAGCGTCATTTTGCAGATGCAGGCCCTGCGCCTCGGTGATATCGCCGACTTCCCGTTTGTCGATCCCCCCGACCCGCGTTTTATCAAGGACGGCGTGCGTCTGCTGGAAGAGATCCAGGCCATGACACAGGGCCGCATCAATAAACTGGGGCAACAGCTGTCGCGCTTCCCGGTCGACCCACGCCTGGCGCGCATGCTGATCGCCGCCGGCGAACTGGGTTGCCTGTCTGAAATCCTGGTGATCGTCAGCGCCCTGAGTATTCAGGACCCGCGCGACCGCCCACACGACAAACAGCAACAGACCGACGAGGCCCGCGCCAAATTCGCCGATGAGAAATCGGATTTTGTCACGCTTGTCAATCTGTGGAATTTTTATCACGAGCAACGCAAGCACCTGAGCAATGCCAAGCTGCGTAAGCTCTGCAAGAGCCATTTCCTGTCCTATATCCGCATGGAGGAGTGGCGCGATATCCATCAGCAACTGCACAGTGTGTGCGGTGAACTGAAGCTGCGGGAAAACAGCGAGGCCGCCGACTATGCCAGAATCCATCAGGCCCTGCTCACCGGCCTGTTATCGAACATCGGTTTCAAACACGAGAACAACGAATACCTCGGCGCACGCAACAGCAAGTTCGCCATCTTTCCGGGTTCCGCGTTACACAAAAAGCCGCCCAAGTGGCTGATGGCCGCCAGCCTGATGGAGACCTCACGGCTGTTCGCCCACACCGTGGCGCGCATCGAGCCGGAGTGGATCGAACCGCTGGCCGGTCATTTGCTGACGCACAGCTACAGCGAACCTCACTGGCAAAAACGCAGTGCGACCGTCGGCGCGGACGAGAAGACCTCGCTGTTCGGTCTGGTGATCAACCCGCAACGCAAGGTCAACTACGGCCCCATCGATCCGGTACTGTCACGCGAGATCTTTATCCGCGAGGCCCTGGTGCAGCAGCAATATCACTGCACCGCGCCGTTCTTCTTAAACAATCAGAAGCTCATTGGTGATATCGAGGAGCTGGAACATAAATCACGCCGTCAGGATATCCTCATCGACGAGCAGACCCTGTTCGGATTTTATGACGAGCTACTGCCGCCGAAGGTCTATAGCGGCAAACACTTCGAGACCTGGCGCAAGGAGGCGGAACAGAAAAATCCGCAACTGCTGTTCCTCACCAAAGACTATCTCATGCAACACGGTGCGGAGCATGTCACCCAGGAACAGTTTCCCACCCAGCTCAATCTCGACGGTGTGATCATCAAACTCGAATACCGCTTTGAACCTGGTCACCCTGAGGATGGGGTCAGCGCGATCATCCCGCTAGCGATCATCAATCACCTGCCGATGAATAGCTTTGAATGGCTGGTGCCGGGTCTGTTACAGGACAAGGTGACGCATCTGATCAAGAGCCTGCCTAAATCACTGCGGCGTAATTTTGTCCCGGCGCCGGATTTCGCCGCGGCCTGTGTCGGCGCCCTGCAAGCGGATCAGCGCCCCCTGATCACCGCCGTCACCGAACAACTCAAACGGATGAGCGGCATCGACATCCCGGCCAGTGCCTGGCAGACCGCCAGCATCCCGGAACACTTTCTGATGAACTTCAAGGTGATGGATCACAGCAACAAACTCATCGCCATGGGGCGGGACCTGCCCGCCTTGCAGACCAAATTACAACACCATGCCAGCGAACACTTTATAAAGATTACCGACTGGCAGATCGAACAACAGGGGCTGACCACGTGGTCATTCGGTGACATCCCAGAAATCCTCGAAACCACTCGCAATGGCGTGTTGATACGCGGCTATCCGGCACTGGTCGATGCCCGTGACAGTGTCAACTTACAGGTGTTTGATAATCCACAACAGGCGGAAGTGGAAATGCACTACGGTCTGCGTCGTCTGTTGATGCTGCAACTGT
>JAHEDB010000032.1 GCA_024641465.1 Chromatiales bacterium
AACGTTTTAACACCGAGATCATTTTTGATTACATCAACAAAACCGATCTAAGCAAACGCCCCTTTACCCTCACCGGTGATAATGGCACCTATACCTGCGATGCCCTGATCATCGCCACCGGCGCCTCGGCCATGTATCTTGGCCTGGAATCAGAAGAAAAGTTCCGTGGTAAAGGCGTCTCAGCCTGCGCCACCTGCGATGGTTTTTTCTATCGCGGTCAGGATGTGGCCGTGATCGGCGGTGGCAATAGCGCCGTGGAAGAGGCCCTCTACCTGTCCAACATCGCCAAACACGTCACCGTGGTACACCGTCGCGACAAATTCCGTTCGGAAAAGATCCTCTCGGATCAATTAATCGAAAAGTCCAAGACCGGCAACGTCAGCATCGAATGGAATTGTCAGCTGGATGAAGTACTGGGCGATAAATCCGGTGTCACTGGCATGCGCATCAAGAACGTGCAGGACGGCAACACCAAGGACATCAACCTGATGGGTGTATTTATTGCCATTGGCCACAAACCCAACACCGCGATCTTCGACGGTCAACTGGAGATGAACCACGGTTACCTGAAGGTGAAAAGCGGCCTGGAAGGCAACGCCACCATGACCAGCATCCCCGGCGTGTTCGCCGCCGGCGACGTGGCCGACCATATGTACCGTCAGGCCATCACCTCGGCCGGTTCCGGGTGTATGGCGGCACTGGATGCTGAGCGCTTTTTAGAAAACGAGGGATAAGCCGTTTATTATATTTTTAACCGCCAAGACGCCAAGAACGCCAAGATTTTTTACTAATTATTTATTGGCGTTCTTGGCGTCTTGGCGGTTCATATCTTTTGCTATGCTGAGCATTGACTATCATGCAATTCAAGATCGTTGAAAGTCTGCAAGCCATTGCCGCCGCTGACTGGAATCGGGTCGCCGGTGTTGAATATCCCTTTACTCGTCATGAATTCCTGCTGGCCCTCGAAGAAAACGATGCTGTTGGTGAAAAGTATGGCTGGTGGCCACGTTTTTTACTGGCCTATGACCATGATCAACTGGTCGGCGCCGCACCGGTCTATCTAAAAGACAATTCCTATGGCGAGTTTGTGTTTGATATGTCCTGGGCCGATGCCTATAAACGCGCCGGGTTAAGATATTATCCCAAATATGTGGTCAGCATTCCCTACACCCCGGCAACGGGTCCCCGTATCCTGGTGGATAAATCTCACGCCAGACAGAATGACATCCGTCTCGGTTTGATTCAGGGCGTACAACAATTGGCTGAACAATCCGGTGTGTCATCGCTGCACTGGTTATTTACTGATGCCAATGACACGGCGGCACTAAAAGAACAAGGCCTGATGTTACGACTTGGTTGCCAATTTCACTGGATCAATCACGGTTACCAGAGCTTTGACGATTACCTGCAAACCTTTTCCGCCCCCAAGCGCAAAAAGATCAAACGCGAGCGCCGTCGGGTCGAGGAACAGGGTATTGAGTTAGAGGTCCTGCACGGTAATGAAATGACCGATGAGCAATGGCAGATCTACCACAACTTTTATCTCGATACCTTTGATCGCAAATGGGGCATGGCCACCCTCTCTCTCGGTTTTTTCAAACAACTGGGCCGCACCATGCCGGACAATGTCGTCGTGGTATTCGCCAAATACCAGGGACAATATGTCGCCAGCGCCTTTAATGTGCGAGGTGAACACACCTTGTATGGCCGTCACTGGGGTTGTAATGCCGAGTTTCACAGCCTGCATTTTGAGGCCTGTTATTACCAGGGCCTGGACTATTGCATAAAACACGGTCTACAACATTTCGAACCCGGCGCCCAGGGAGAACACAAGATCAGTCGCGGCTTTCTACCCACCCGCACCTGGTCGGCCCACTGGATCGCCCATCCGGAATTTCGCCAGGCCATCAGTGCCTTCTGCCTGCATGAACAACAGGAAATGGAACGGTATATCGAAGAACTGACCTGTCATTCGCCATTCAAAGCTCACTCGAGTTAACATGAGCGCACCCTACTGGTTAAACATCCACGACCCGAACGACTTTCCCGATGTCAGTCTGGCCATGACCGAACCCGATGGCCTGCTGGCCGTCGGTGGGGATCTCTCCGAACCGCGCTTACTGGCGGCGTACCGAAGAGGCATTTTCCCCTGGTACAACGAGGATCAACCCATCCTCTGGTGGTCACCCGATCCCCGTGCAGTATTGTTCCCCGACAAACTTATCGTCAGCAAAAGTCTACGCAAAACAATCCGCAAACAGGTCTTTGATGTAAAATTCGATACTGTTTTTGCACAGGTCATGCAGGAATGCGCTGCACCGCGTCGCAGTCAAAACGGCACCTGGATCAGCGATGAAATACGTCAGGCCTATTATCGTCTGCATAAGCTGGGCTATGCCCACAGTATCGAATGCTGGCAGGATGGTCGTTTGGTGGGAGGGCTTTATGGAATCGCGCTTGGCCAGATGTTTTTTGGCGAATCCATGTTCAGCCGTGTAACAGATGCCTCCAAGGTCGCGTTTGCCTATCTGGTCAGACACCTACAAGCCAGGGGATTTGCGGTGATTGATTGTCAGGTCAGCAGTGCTCATCTGACATCGCTGGGGGCATGCAATATCGAACGCAGCAAGTTTGTGACTTATTTGAATGAATACTGCCCACGGCAGGGCTGGACGGGCGAGTGGCGGGTTGATCCTCAGGTGGAAGATTCACTCAAATTTTAATTCACTATCTCGATGGTTCAATAACTGCTCATAGACAAAACCTTGCACAAACACCACATCCTGTTCGGACGGATCCATAAACTCCACTCCATAGGAATACTCCGCCTTGCCGGTGGAAGCATTTTTACCCTGGCGCATATTTCGTATCAGGCCAACCAGATGAACCTCTCTTTCAATATCGCCTATTTTGAGATCAAAAAATAATTCAACATGTTCTCCTTCCTGCCCGATCGGATTATTGAGCGTGACCAGGGCGCCGCCGGCACTCAGATCCCGAATCACCGACCAGTGTTTTTTACCCTCGACCAGGGTTTGCGCAGTAAGGGAGATATGAATACGCTCTGCCTGGCGAATTTCAATCTTTTCCAGTTTTGTTGGATACTCAAGGTGCAGATACCAGAAGGGGACCTTGGTGACATACTGGACCCTGGTCTTAAAGGCGATGATATTGCGGCCTTTAAAATACCGAACGATATATTCATCATTGGGAAAGATCTTTGCCAGGGCACCATTTTCACGAGGCATGCTAACCAGCAGGGTTTCGCCTTTTATACAACCAATGAACTGCACATCATGACGGCGTTTGGATTCCCCCATCAGCAATTGCATGTTGAGAGACATACCGATTGTTAGATCCAGATTTTCCATAGCAATTAATTAGTTATTAGGATGTCTTATTAGCGACTCCTGAGGTTAAAATATTTAATCGCCATGAAAAACGAAACCGACAAACTTAACTCTCTACTATCTTTACGGTTTTTTGTCACGCCGCTTCATACCTGTAATTACTTTCCCGATCGTCAGGCGGTCACCCTGGTCGTGGATCCGACCAGCAGGCTTGATTTTAGCCAATATAGCGAGCTTTCCGCCCTCGGCTTTCGTCGTAGCGGTGACCATATCTACCGACCGCATTGTCCGACTTGCCGAGATTGCATCCCGATTCGCATTGAAATCGCCCAATTTAAGCCTAATCGAAGTCAGCGGCGTATCTGGCGTGAAAACAAAAATCTACAATTGTTTACAAAGCAGGCCGGTTTTGACCCGGATCACTATGCCCTGTATCGACAATATATCCAGGCCCGTCACCAGGGTGGCGGAATGGATAGTGACGATCCAGAGCAGTATCGCCACTTTATCGAGGCCGACTGGTGCCCGACTCAGCTGCTGGAATTACGGGAAAATGATCAATTACTGGCCGTGGCTGTCACGGATGTGCTGGAAAATGGCCTGTCGGCGGTTTACACCTTCTATGATCCGACTAAACTTGCCAGGGGTCTGGGAACTTACGCCATCCTGAGCCAGATCGAGCAATGCCGACAGCGAAACCTGAAATGGCTGTATCTGGGCTACTGGATTCCGGATTCGCCTAAAATGCAATACAAATCGCGCTTTCGGCCCTTCGAATATTTTGATGGCCAGGGCTGGAGGCCAAAAGAATAGAGCTGAGCCTTTGAAATCTTGGTCAATTTCAGGCATTATTCCGCAGCTCGAAATATTGGGCACAGACGTTAATTACAGAGAAATCGATTTATTCATGCCAAAAGAAGAACATATAGAAATGGAAGGCACGGTGGTAGACACCCTGCCCAATACCATGTTCCGGGTAGAACTGGAAAATGGCCATGTTGTTACGGCCCATATCTCGGGCAAAATGCGTAAAAACTACATCCGCATCCTCACCGGCGACAAGGTCACGGTACAACTCACCCCTTACGATCTGAGTAAAGGGCGCATCGTTTTCCGCGGTCGCTAATCCCAGCTACATTGATCCCAGAGGATCAATGCACGGTTACTTCATCCTTGCTTTCAACTTCCAGTAGCAGTTGATCATTCTCGGCCTTGATCGTGATATGACCGCCATTTAACAGCTTGCCAAACAACAATTCCTCGGCGAGCGGTTTCTTGATGTTTTCATGAATCACGCGGGCCATGGGCCTCGCGCCCATCTTGGGATCATAACCATGCATGGCCAGCCAGGTACGGGCCTCATTATCGACCGTCAGGGTGACGCCCTTGGCCTCCAGTTGCGCCTCGAATTCAAACAGGAACTTGTCCACCACCAGGGTAATCGTATCGGGGGTAAGTCCCTTGAATTGCACGATGGCGTCCAGGCGGTTGCGGAATTCGGGAGAAAATACCTTCTTGATGACTTCCATGGCATCGGTGGAATGATCCTGATGACTGAAGCCGATAGAGGAACGATTCAGCTGATCGGCACCGGCATTGGTGGTCATAACAATGATCACATTGCGAAAATCCGCCTTACGGCCATTGTTGTCGGTCAAAGTGCCGTGGTCCATCACCTGCAACAACAGATTAAATACATCGGGATGGGCCTTTTCGATCTCGTCCAGCAAGACCACGGAATGGGGATGTTTGTTGATTGCCTCGGTCAGCAGGCCACCTTGATCAAATCCAACATAACCGGGAGGGGCGCCGATCAGGCGTGACACCGTATGTCGTTCCATGTATTCGGACATATCAAACCGAATCAGTTCGATGCCCATGATGCGAGACAACTGACGAGTCACCTCGGTCTTACCGACCCCGGTGGGCCCTGCCAGCAGGAAGGAACCAATCGGTTTGGATTCATTGCCCAGCCCGGCACGCGACAGTTTGATCGCCGTCGACAGGGTTTCCACTGCCTCGTCCTGACCATAAATGACCAGTTTCAGGTCTCGATCCAGGTTGCGCAGGGTTTCCTTGTCGCTGGAAGACACGGTCTTCGGCGGGATGCGGGCAATCTTGGACACGATGTCCTCGATCTCCTTGACCCCGATGGTTTTCTTGCGCTTTGACGGCGCGAGCAGACGTTGATTGGCGCCGGCCTCATCGATCACATCGATGGCCTTGTCGGGCAAATGCCGTTCATTGATATAGCGTTCGGACAGTTCCACCGCAGTACGGATGGCCTGCTGGGTGTAGCGGATCTGATGATATTCCTCGAACTTGGATTTCAGGCCCATGAGGATCTGATAACACTCTTCGGTGGTCGGCTCACTGACATCGATCTTCTGGAAACGGCGCGCCAGTGCGCGGTCTTTTTCAAAAATACCACGGTATTCCTGATAGGTCGTCGAACCGATGCATTTCAGATCACCGGAGGCCAACACCGGCTTGATCAGGTTAGAGGCATCCATGGCCCCGCCCGAGGCAGCGCCAGCGCCGATGATGGTATGGATTTCGTCGATAAACAGTACCGAGCCCTTTTCCTTTTTCAATTGTGACAGGACGGCCTTGAGGCGTTTTTCGAAATCACCTCGATACTTGGTCCCCGCCAGCAATGAACCAAGGTCCAGAGAATAGATGGTGGAATTGGCCAGTACATCGGGGACTTCACCGTCAACAATCTTTTTCGCCAAACCTTCGGCGAGTGCCGTTTTTCCGACACCTGCCTCGCCAACAAACAGGGGATTATTTTTACGGCGGCGGCAAAGCACCTGGATGGTGCGTTCGACTTCGTGCTTACGGCCGATCAGGGGATCGATCTTGCCGGCCAGGGCAAGTTGATTCAGGTTGGTGGCATACAGTTTCAGCGGATTTTGCGAGGCATTATCGCCCTGCTCATCATCGGCTGCGGGGTTGGTCCCACTGGCCGGTTCATCTTCGCTGACTTTGGAAATTCCGTGGGAGATAAAGTTCACCACCTCCAGTCGGCTGATATCCTGCTTTTTGAGGAAATAAACGGCCTGGGATTCCTGTTCGCTGAATATCGCCACCAGCACATTGGCGCCGGTGACCTCACGTTTACCGGAGGACTGGACATGGAAGACCGCCCGCTGCAGGACACGCTGAAAACCGAGGGTTGGCTGGGTCTCGCGCTCATCATTAGGTGGCAGTAAGGGAGTGGTTTCACTGAGGAAACTTTGTAAATCGTGGCGCAACTTTTCCAGGTTGGCGCCGCAGGCCTTCAGGATATCGGATGCGGTCTGGTTATCAGACAAGGCCAGCAGTAAATGTTCCACCGTCATGAACTCGTGGTGTTTGTCACGAGCCTGTTTGAATGCTGTATTCAGCGTATTTTCAAGTTCTTTATTTAACATATGACACCCTAGTTATCGGCCTCCATTGTGCACAGTAGGGGATGGTCATGCTGGCGCGAATAATCATTGACCTGGGCTACCTTGGTCTCTGCTATATCGCGGGTATAAATACCACATATCCCTTTCCCTTGAGTGTGCACGTTCAACATGATATGGGTTGCCCTTTCACGATCCATGCCAAAAAATGCTTCCAGTATGTGAATGACGAACTCCATAGGAGTGTAATCGTCATTTAGCAGAATAACTTTATACATGGGCGGACGTTTAAGTTTTGGCTTGGTCTCTTCGAGTGCCAGGCCATCATCGTAGTGCCCTATTTGGTGTTCATTGCTCATAATATTGATTTTACTAAACTTAGCGGGGGATGTCCTGAGATTTAGTCAGCTTACCTTGTCACATTCTGAAAAATATTGTCTATAGTTATAAGGGTGTGAACAGCATCATACAAGTGCTTCATTGTATAGAGGTATGATTTTTACACCATTACGACGCATACAGAATAAGAAGTTTTTAAGGAGGTTATGTAGGGATGGCAACTGGTATTGTAAAATGGTTCAGCAACGCTAAGGGTTATGGTTTTATTGCACCGGAACAAGGGGGTGACGACATTTTTGCCCACTTTTCCGCAATTTCCATGGATGGCTATAAGACATTAAAAAAGGGACAAAAAGTCGAATTTCAGTGTACAGAAGGTCCAAAGGGACTGCATGCCACGGAAATTCGACCATCTGGTGAACTGGAAACCCTGGTTACGCACTAATCATGTTCTAAAATCAAACAACCCCGCATTTGCGGGGTTGTTTCGTTGATTACACCTATAACTGCCCCTCCTCTGGCTGTCTCAGCCGAAACCACGCACCTTCTTTACCACCCTTCCAGACAGGTGACCTGGAAAGGAAAAACGATGACGTGTGAAATGGAGCTTCTGTCAGACAGGCTTGATGTTATAGACATTCGGCGCCGGTCTGGCCTGAGGTAATTCCAGCTCGGGATGGCCAATGTGATAGCCCTGAAGATAATCGAGACCAATTTCCTCCAGCAAACGACAGACGGCCTGACTCTCAACAAATTCCGCGACCGTCTGCTTGCCCAGGGTATGACAGATTTCATTCATGGATTTAACGAGGGCATAGTTGAGTTTGTCCCTGTCAATATTACGAATGAATGAACCGTCAATCTTGACGATATCGACCGGCAATTCTTTCAGATAGGAGAAGGACGAATAACCGACTCCAAAATCATCCAGCGCCGTTTTACAACCCAGTTGCTTAAGCTTCTGGATAAAATTGATGGCCACGGAAATATCGGATATGGCCATATCCTCCGTCAGTTCAAAGATAATATTTTCGGGTTTAACCGGGTTGCTGGACAAGGCATGTTCTATGGTCTTCAGGATCCTGTCTTCGGTAAGTGATTTGGCCGAAAGGTTAATCGAGAAACGTATCGCCTGACCGGTTTGTTGTATTTCGGCCAGCCGACCGATAGCATGTTCAATTACCCAGCAATCGATATCCACCATCAGACCAAACCTGTCCGCCGAACTCATAAAGACATGCGGTGATAACAGCTCACCCGTGGTCATTTCACGCATGCGCAATAACACCTCATGACAAAACACGTCCTTACCGGGCGTTTGTACAATAGGCTGAAAGACAAACACAAACTGGTCTTCCTGCAAGGCGGTTTTGATCCTGTTCGACCAACCCATATCAAAATACAGGTCCTCGATGCTCTGCTGATCCTGTTCCCGATAGGAATGAACACGGTTACGGCCACCGCGCTTGGCCATGTGGCAGGCAATATCCGCGCGGGCAAGAATATCTTCCTTATCCTTGATCAGCTTATTCAACAGGGCCACACCAATCGAGCAGCCAACGTCAACCGACTTCCCGTCATTATTGAACTTGTAATTTGCGATCTTGTCCCGGTAATATTCAGCGGTTTGTTCCGCCTGACCACTTTCAACATTGGCCAACAACACGGCAAACTCATCACCGCCCAGCCTGGATAACACATCGCCCTTACGAATACGCCTGGAAAATATCCCGGCAATCTCGATCAGTAAACGGTCACCGGCCAGATGTCCCATGGTGTCGTTAATGTATTTAAAATTATCCAGATCGATATATAACAAGGCATGATTAAAACTTTCATTGCGCTTGCTGTTTTCCACGGCGCGTTCCAGCTCGGACATAATATATTGCCGATTGTAAAGCCCGGTAAGCGAATCATGTTCGGCCATAAAACGCAGGCTTTGCATGGCGGCATGGCGCTCACTCACGTCATCCACCATCGCGGCAAACAATTTTTTCTCACCAACACTAAATTCACTGACTTTAAGCGATAAAGGAAAGGTATTGGAATCTTTTCTTAACCCGATGACCTCGCGGGCCTTGCCGACCATTTTATAACGATGATAGTCCTTCAACATTTCATCGTGTTTATCCCTTATTGCCTCAGGCATGAAAATATTAACACTCACACCCAGCACCTCGTCTTCGTGATAACCGAAGAGATTCAGCGCGGCCATATTGATTGACTCGACCTTGCCAACTTCATCAATGATAATGATCCCTTCCGCAGCGTTATCGAAAATGGACTCGAGCCGGGTTTGACGTGAGCGCACCTGATCACGCATACCGTTAAAGGCATTTTGCAGTTGCAGGATCTCGGTCACATCCGAGACCTGTATCTTTGCCATTTCACCACCCCGCGCCTCCGCCTCCATGGCCGTGGTCATTTGCAGCATGGGCTTGCGTATCGAACGCTCATATATGAAATAACTGACTACCAGCAGACCAATAATGGCGCTGACAAACAACCAGATGAATGCGGTCAGGATGGTGGCGATGCGTTGCGCGTTAGACAGGCCCTGATCGGAAAACTCATTAAACCGTTGTTCGAGCAGAGAGACATGAAAGCGGGTCAGGGTCAAATTGGGTTGTATCTTGTCGCGCAGCAAAGGCAGATCAGAACGCCAGCTATCGGACAGGTAGACTTTTGTGGCCTGTTGTAAAAATCGTTCATATTCCGCTACCGCGAGTAACATGTCTTCCAATGACTCCGATTGTTGCAAACCCAGCTTGTCTCTTCGATCATAGTCTTTAAGTTTTTCCAGTTGTTGCCGGACGGTTGAGGCAAACATTGAACGATTGGCCAGATTCCTTTTCATGGAGGACTCCGGGTCGCCAAAGGCACCCATGCGATTCGCCACAAATACCCGGAACCAGCTAATCTGCTGCGACCAGGCAAAACGGAGTTCCTGCAGGATCTGCATAACCTTGAATTGATCTTCTTCCAGC
The DNA here is from genome assembly GCA_024641465.1 of Chromatiales bacterium. Classification (GTDB taxonomy): domain Bacteria; phylum Pseudomonadota; class Gammaproteobacteria; order UBA6429; family Thiohalophilaceae; genus JAHEDB01. The sequence continues at coordinate 10,069 of JAHEDB010000032.1, forward strand.
GTCTTGGGATGTGCATCCGTCATGGCGCCTTCCTGGATCGCCAGTTCCACGGCCTCGGAAAACTGTTGATTGGTCGGCTCCATCAGGTCCATTAGAATGGACATGCCTGGATAACGATTTTCCACCGACTGCATCACCAGCAGAAAATCATGAATATTGGATTCGAGTTTGTTCAACTCCCTGACCAGTTCGGTACTATATTGACGACTCTTGCTATCGGTCAGAACGGCAGGATGGGACGCGAGGCTATAGGCCTGTTCCTTGAGACTATCGATATTGAAAACAATCTGGGTATCAATATCATGATCGAACTGACTGGCATACTGATATACCTGTGCCTCGACCTGTTGCAGGGTATCCTTGATTTCGTTAACGGCCAGAGCCAACTCATGGCTATTGCTGGTGAGGGCATCATTCTCGGAGGCGGATTGCCCCAATAGCCACTGGGCATAGACGGTGATCGCCAGGAGTGCAGCGATTATCATCCCGGTCATCCATAAAAACCGGCCATTCAACCTGTTTAAGCCCAGCGATTTCACGGTAAAATGCAGCTCGCCTTTTCCATATTATTAATACGACTATGTCGGACATCATGCGAAAGTCTTTAAAGAAACTATAGTGACCTTTCTCTTTAATAACCACATTTAACTTATTATTTCACTTGAATAAATGGCTCAAATTATCCTTTTTAACAAACCCTACGGGGTATTGAGTCAGTTCCGCAGTGAGGCTGGCCAGTTGACCCTGGCGGCCTACCTGACAATTCCGGATGTCTATCCGGCAGGCCGACTGGACAAGGATAGTGAAGGTTTATTATTACTGACCGATGATGGCCAACTCCAGCACCACATCGCGCACCCTCAACATAAGGCCGAAAAGGTCTATTGGGTACAGGTGGAAGGTATTCCGAATGAGCAGGCCTTGCAACAACTTCGCCACGGGGTCGAACTCAAGGACGGCATGACCCGCCCCGCCCGGGTACGCATGATCGACGAGCCGATCGTCTGGCAACGCGACCCGCCCATTCGCTATCGTGCCCAGATCCCTACCAGTTGGCTGGAGATTGCTATCACCGAGGGACGCAATCGTCAGGTACGACGCATGACTGCCGCCGTGGACCACCCTACCCTGCGGCTGATACGTTGCCAAATTGGTGAGTGGACCCTGGAGGGCCTGCAACCCGGCGAATGGAAAGTTATCACCATAGCCGATACTATGCCCCGTCAGGAACAAGTCAAAAAACACACCGAGGTAAAACAACGTGCAGGAAAATCTCCACGTCACCGTAGCCGCCATCATCGAGGAAAATGAGCGTTTCTTGCTGGTTGAGGAGTCAATCCAGGGGCAACTTGTCTATAACCAGCCTGCCGGTCACCTGGAAGAAAATGAAACGCTGATTGAGGCCGTGGTGCGCGAAACCCTGGAAGAAACCGCCTGGCAGTTTGTCCCGGAATACATCACCGGCCT
>JAHEDB010000391.1 GCA_024641465.1 Chromatiales bacterium
GTGGTAGGCCCTTTGGAATCCAATGGAATGCGGGAGGTTCTGGCCCCGCCGCCTCCCGAACATTAACAACACTATAGGTGGTTATCTTTTGTACAGACGATTAGTAGTCGCAGGCCTGCTGACAGGCCTTTTGCCCATTTCCATGGCTCTGGCTGGGCCTTTAGATCAGTATTTTGTCGATCTAAAGACATTTAAAGCCAATTTTTCACAAACCCTGGTGCAGGGTAAGGATAAGAAGCAAGATCTGCACGGAATTTTGTACATAAAAAGCCCTAATCAATTTCGCCTCGATTACACGGCCCCTTATGTACAAATTTATGTCGCGGATGGCAAAAAACTGTGGCAATACGATGCAGACCTGGAACAGGTCATCGTTAAACCCCAAGGACAAATTTTAGCCAATTTGCCAATAATTGTGCTTAGCAATACAAAAAACCTGCAAGAAAACTATACCGTCGAAGCACAAGGTAGCTGGGATGGTCAAAATTGGTACATGTTAAAGCCAAAAAGTGCCGATACCAATTTTGAACAAGTCCGCTTGGCGTTTAAGGGCAAAAATTTGTCAACCATGGAATTGAAGGACAGTTTTGGACAATTTAGTCGTCTGACATTTCAGGACGCCAAAAAGAACATCCCTCTGGCCGATTCGCTGTTTATTTTTAAACCACCGGCTGGGGTGGACGTGATTACAGAATAATCAATGATGGGTAGCCAACATGGCTGATCTTTTTAACATGGCCAGGAACAAAGGGCTCTCTCTGTCAGGGATGAGACTTTGTCTAACCAGTTTGGGTATCCAGCTGGGTACCGATTACCTGTCCGGTGAACAGGGTTTATCCTGCGCGGTTACCCTGAAGGACTCCAGGTCCGTTAATAACTTACATGGTTACCTGTCATCAATGGATAGTTACCTCAGTAAGTCGGGTCACATACTGCAATGAGCGACCTGTTTAGTCATGATGAGGTCAATCCATTTCGGCCCCTGGCCGACCGAATGCGCCCGGCCGACCTGGATACTTTCTTTGGTCAGTCGCATTTATTAGGCAAGGATAAACCCCTGCGCCAGGCTATCCAGTCAGGCAAGCTGCACTCAATGATCCTGTGGGGACCACCCGGCACCGGCAAGACTACCCTGGCACGGATGATCACCCAACGTTGTAATGCCCAGTTTCTGTCCATCTCCGCCGTGTTGTCCGGGGTGAAGGAGATCCGTCAGGCCATCGAGCAGGCCAAACTGACCCGGCAACAATTCAATAAAGGAAGTGTGCTTTTTGTCGATGAGGTGCATCGTTTTAACAAATCCCAGCAGGATGCCTTTTTGCCCTATGTCGAAGACGGCACCGTGACCTTCATCGGCGCCACCACCGAGAATCCATCCTTCGAACTCAATAACGCTTTGTTGTCCCGCGCTCGGGTCTATGTCCTTAAGTCCCTTACCGAGGATGAACTGGTAGAGGTGATCCAACGGGCATTAACCGACGTGGAACAGGGGCTTGGTGAGCGAAGGTTTCACATGGAACAAAGTTTGTCCAGACAGTTGGCCCAGGCCGCCGACGGTGATGCGCGCCGCGCCCTCAACCTGCTGGAGATCATGGCCGACCTGGCTGAGGGTCATGACGGCGAAACCGAGATCACCGAAGCGGTATTAAAGGAGGTCATCAGCGGCGGGGTGCGGCGGTTCGATAAACAGGGTGAGGCCTTTTACGATCAAATTTCCGCCCTGCATAAATCGGTGCGTGGCTCGTCCCCCGATGCCGCACTTTACTGGTTTGCTCGTATGATCGATGGCGGAGTGGATCCCCTGTATCTGGCCCGGCGGGTAGTGCGCATGGCGAGTGAGGATATCGGTAACGCCGATCCCCGCGCCTTGCCCCTGGCGCTAAATGCCTGGGATGTGCAGGAACGGCTCGGTAGCCCGGAAGGGGAACTGGCCATTGCCCAGGCCTTGGTCTATCTGGCCTGCGCCCCAAAGAGTAATGCGGTATACAAGGCCTACGGTCAGGCCATGCAGGATGCGCGTAATTTTGGGTCTACGGAAGTGCCCATTCATTTACGCAATGCGCCTACCAAACTCATGAAGGAACTGGGTTATGGTAAGGAATATCGCTATGCCCACGATGAGCCCGAGGCCTATGCCGCCGGGGAGCAGTATTTTCCGGAGGAGATCGGTGAGCGGTCGTATTATAATCCCGTACCCCGCGGGCTGGAGATCCGGATTGCTGAAAAACTGGCCCACCTGCGCGAACTCGACAAGAAGGCTACGAAATAAAATATGATCAATATTTTGTACATTGCCATAGGCGGGGCTGTCGGGTCGGTGATGCGTTATCTGGTGTCGACCGGTATCCATGCACTGCTGGGCAGGGGCTTTCCCTATGGGACCCTGACGGTCAACGTGACCGGTTCCTTCCTGATGGGTTTTTTGTTTATATTCATGATAGAGCGCAGCAGCCTCGGACCCGAGTGGCGCGCCCTGGTTCTGATTGGTTTTCTGGGGGCATTTACCACTTTTTCGACTTTCTCTATAGAAACACTAAACTTGATAGAAAGTGGCGCAATAGCCCGCGCCTTTGCCAACATCCTGGTCAACGTCTTTACCTGTTTATTGGCAACCTGGCTGGGCCTAATCCTGGGACGACAATTATGAATAAAACACCCGTAACCATGGTTCGAATTTACCTCACCGAAGGTGAGGGGCAATTAAGCAGTTTATTGAAGCGTTTGCATGACTGGGAGAAGATCCGCGGCGTGACCGTATTTCGCGGGATCTCCGGTTATGGTGAGTCAGGCGTCTTTCATGGCAATACCGTGCTGGACCTGACCCTCAACATGCCCATTGTGGTCGAGTTCTTTGATGATCCCAGCAAGATTGAAACCATCCTTGAGCATCTCAATACATTTATCAGCCCGGGGCATATCGTGACCTGGCAGGCCGAAGTCAACCAATAGAAACCAATAAAAAGAAAGGTAGTTCATGTTAGATCCCCGTTTAATTCGCAACGAGCTGGCCACGGTGGCCGGCGCATTGGCCGCTCGCGGTTACAAACTCGATGAAGCCCGCTTGACGGCCCTGGAAGAACAACG
>JAHEDB010000392.1:0-2611 GCA_024641465.1 Chromatiales bacterium
CTGGGGGGCGTCATTGGTATGGACCGTAGACAGGACCATATGGCCAGTCTGAGCCGCCTTGATGGCAATCTCGGCGGTTTCCAGGTCACGAATTTCCCCGACCAGGATCACATCCGGGTCCTGACGCAGGAAGGCCCGCAGCGCCTGGGCAAAATCCAGCCCCACCTTGGGATTGACGTTGACCTGGTTAATCCCAGGCATGTTGATTTCCACTGGGTCTTCGGCGGTGGAAATATTGGTATGGGGCTGATTAAGGATATTCACACCGGTGTAGAGGGTCACCGTCTTACCACTGCCGGTGGGCCCGGTGACCAGGATCATGCCATAGGGTTTATGCAGGGTTTTGAGATAGATATCCCTTTGTTCTGGCTCAAAACCCAGCTCATCGACACCGAGTTTTGTGGTGCTGGAATCGAGGATACGCAGTACGATCTTTTCCCCATACAGGGTCGGGCAAGTATTGACACGAAAATCGATGGCGCGGTTTTTTGACAGGTTCATCTTGATACGGCCGTCCTGCGGGATGCGTCGCTCGGAGATGTCGAGGCGCGACATGACCTTGAGGCGGGCCGCCAGCCGGGGGGCCATGGCAATCGGCGGGGCCGCCACCTCTTTCAGGATACCGTCGAGGCGAAAACGCACCCGGTAATTTTTTTCATAGGGCTCGAAGTGGATATCTGAGGCCCCCTTATTGATGGCGTCCAGCATGACCTTGTTGACAAAACGCACCACCGGGGTGTCGTCGGCATCGGACTCTGATACATCTGCACCGGTTGTTTCTGTCTCGGCAAATTCCACGTCATCCAGGTCGGTATCGCCCAGATCGGAAAGGCTGGTCTCACTTTCCACCATGCAGCGTTCAATGGTCTTGAGCAGTTTGTCATCCTGTACCAGGATGGCCTCGGTGTTCATGCCGACATGGAACTTGATCTCGTCCAGTCCCTGTAGATTCGTCGGGTCTGAAACCGCTACGAACAGGCGATTACCTCGTTTGAAAATGGGCAGGGTGTGGTGCTGACGGACCAGCTTTTCCTTGACCAGGCGGGTAACCTCGGTATCGATTTCAATGACATCGATATCCAATAGGGGCACACCGAACTCCTCTGAGGCGGCCTGGGCGACAGACAGACTGTCGGCCAGCTTTTGTTTTACTACCAGGGAGACAAAGGGGATGTTTTGTTCAAGTGCCTCATGGTGGGCCTTTTTGGCCTGCTCGGCATTCAACAGGCCTTCCTGTACCAGTTTTCTGGCCAGGCCGCCTAGAGGGATTTGTGTACTCGGAATTGCCATTGCCTTGAATTATTCTCCTGCATCAGGGGCTGGCCGTTGCAACGGCTCCTAGTATAAAACTCTATGATATCTGTAGGCTTATGGCAACATACGCGAGGACATTCTGTACCGATTTCTAAATGAGTTGAGACAACTTCAGTTTGACTTTACGGATTTGACTAAGGCTATGGTCCATTCACGACGACGACATTGCCCAGTTGTTGCAGAGGGCCACGGCCGGTGGCCGTGATGGTGTAGCCGGCGGGAGGGCCGGGCACGAGAACGACTGAATAGATACATACCGGGTTTATACCCACAGGGATATTTGCCCCAGACGCGACACGTGACGGGGTATAGATCCCAGCCAGATTAACTTGCAAAGTCGTAATTGCATTTATGCCATCCAGCACCCCGGGGGCGTAGGCATTCCTGGTAATAAAAAATTCCTCTTCCGCTAGACGAATGGCTGCAACTTCATTACGGCATTCTATAATTCTGGACTGCTCGGTATTTTTGACAAAACCTGGCAAGACTATGGCCGAAATAATACCTATTATCGCAAGTGAGACCATTATCTCAATGAGAGTGAGACCTGATTGCCTGCTAGCCATTTTCATGTTTCTGTCCTGGCTATTTTTGCAGTTATTACTCGTTGATTTGTTCATAAGTGTGTCTGCATAAAATTTATAGTCGCGAGAGGACAAACAAAAAAGGGGTAACAGTTACCTGTTACCCCAGATTGGTCATTATTCGACGATAAATGACCTTCTCAGGTTTGCTGCGCCACCAGGGAAGTCAGCCCCAGCTAATCCAACAGGTGGTATCAGATCCAGAGTCCAGGTTTCTCCAGGTTGAGGGCAACCATCCGCATTACCACCACCAACGGTAACTTGTATCTGGCCTGGAACGCCTACCACATTCGGTGCGCCAATAGCGGAAGTGCCTGCGGGACAAACGGCAGGAGGACCCCCTGCGACCGTGTTTCCGAAGGCACATTTGGATGCAAAAGCGACACCAGCGGAACCGTTCGGATTACCGTTCAAATCGTCAATTGCGTCTAGTAAAGTAGTAGCATCTGGACATATGCCTCCCCCACCTATCCTGACACCCGAAGATTTCAGCAGACGAAAGGCGTTATCAAAATTTTCCACCATGCCACCTATTCTTGCCTGCTTGACATAGTTTTGATAAGCCGGGACGGCGATGGCGGAGAGGATACCGATGATCGCGATAACGATCATAAGTTCGATGAGGGTAAAACCACGGGCTTTGTGTATCACCTGTGATAGAGCTGTTCTGTTATGCATTGCTAGTCTCCTGATGCTGACTGTTATTTATGTGT
>JAHEDB010000392.1:2621-3084 GCA_024641465.1 Chromatiales bacterium
AATGGACGGCATTTTTGATATTTAACAGGTGGGCGTTGACCTTGGCGTTAGTGATATAACCGTTATACGCCGGAATGGCAATCGCCGAGAGAATACCGATGATCGCCACGACGATCATCAGTTCGATAAGGGTAAAACCTTTTGTCTTATGCATTGCTAGTCTCCTGATGCTGACTGTTATTTATGTGTTTGCTAACTGTGTTGGGTTGGGCGCTATTATTGACATCTGTTGCGCCTGTTAAATTCATCTGTGCGATTATTATCCATCTTATCCGATTGGCAAAGCTTGCGAAAACCTCCTGTTTCACACAACACCCAAAAATTCAAATATCAAATTAGTAAGTGCAGTGCCCGTGCCAAGTATCCCATTAATCCTTACATTTTGAGATTATTATTTTGTCAGGACCGCAATACTATATTACTATCAATAATATAGGGCAAACCTTTCAGCAACTTTATTTAC
>JAHEDB010000393.1 GCA_024641465.1 Chromatiales bacterium
CCTGGTAGACCTCGACCCAGTAATATGGCCTTGGCTCGATGTCTTCCTGCAATATCACACCGGTGACGATCCGTGCCGGGATGTGGGCGGCCCGGCACAATGCCACCATGGACAGGGAACGGTCCAGTATCGTCGCTTTTTTATTTGCCAGGGTGGTTGGTACGTGCAGATCACTCCTGGCGTAGTTGACGGTGAATAATTGTAAATAACGAAAGATTGCCTCGACTATCTGTTCGCGATCGGTTATTCCGCGAGATAAGCCCTTCAGCACCGTGGTGACCAGCGGGTTTTTAAACTGGAGGTGATCACCGTCCAACAGGTTTTTTTCCCTCTCCTGATCGCTCAGCGGTATTTTTTTGATCGGGCCCTGCGTTAGCGGTGTTTTGCTCAGGTGCAGAATAAATTCACTACTTATGGATTGTTTGCCCGTGGCGGTGGCAAAGGCCAGGATACTGCGGCGTTGCTCCTGTTCCTCGCTCCAGTTTCGGATACGAAAACCCGGATGCCGGAGGGTGCGTTGTACCAGGCGTATCCTGTTGGTCTCAAACGGGGGATGGATTTGCACCGCGGTGGCCTGTGCCTCGGTCTTGACCATCAGGTTGATGGTCAGACGCCACAGCCGGTCGCCACCGGCCAGTTGTGTCTGTCCAAAAAACATCAGGCGGCTGGTGATGATGATCAGCGACAGGGCGATCAAGATCATCACCAGCCGATGCATCCCCTGTTCTGGTGGCGTTTGCGAGCTGTCCGGATTCGATGCACTCATGGCAAATTAATTATCCGTTGCGGGTTTTTAGCCTCTATTTGATCGACCCGGCTTGCTAAAAAATCGATCAACTATTATAAACTGCAGTCAGTTCTTGTTGTATTTTTGAGTATATAGCAATTTTTCCTATCAGACCGTATTCCAATACGGGATGCGATTTTGTATTACATCAATCAACGTCTGGCTTTCACGAGAATAACGCTAAGACAAGGCCGATGCCTCCAGTGGCTGATATAATTCTATTGATAACGTATTGTGGAGCAAACAGTGAAACCGGAACAACGACCCGTGCTGGGCTGGCGTGAATGGGTGGCCCTGCCCGAGCTGGGGGTGAGCAGGATCCGTTGCAAGGTGGACACCGGCGCCCGGACCTCGGCCCTGCATGCCTTTTATGTAGAGGAATTTACCGCGCAGGGTGTGGTCATGGTGCGGTTTGGGATGCACCCGGTACAGGATAGTACCGAGCAAGAGGTCCATTGTGAGGCTCGGATCCTCGAGCAACGCAATGTCACGGATTCCGGCGGTCACACCGAAACCCGGTACGTGATTAAAACGCCGGTTATTGTCGGTGACGCCATCTGGGATGCGGAAATAACACTTACTAACCGTGATACCATGCGCTACCGCATGCTATTGGGCCGGTCCGCGATTGCCGATAATTACCTGGTGGATTCCGCCCATTCCCACCTGATGGGAAAACCCAGTAAGACACCTAACCAACATCCTGTGCTGAGGCCGGTACAGGATGAAGAGGAATAATTTGTGAAAATTGCCATTTTGTCACGTAATGCCCGTCTCTATTCGACAAGCCGTCTGGTCGAGGCGGCGGAGCTGCGCGGTCACCAGGTGCAGGTGATCGACGCCTTGAAGTGCTACATGGATATTACCTCGGATCATCCGGCGATTTTTTATAAGGGCGAAAAACTCAGCGGTTTTGATGCGATCATCCCCCGTATCGGCGCCTCGGTGACCCGCTTCGGTACGGCGGTGTTGCGTCAATTCGAGATGATGGGCGTCTATCCGATCAATGAGTCGGTGGCCATTTCCCGCTCGCGGGACAAGTTACGCACCCTGCAACTGCTGTCGCGCAAGGGTGTGGGTCTGCCGGTGACCGGTTTTGCCCACTCGGTGAGTGATACGAACGAGATTATCAACCTGGTGGGCGGCGCGCCCCTGGTGATCAAGTTGATGGAGGGCACCCAGGGGCGCGGTGTGGTGCTGGCCGAAACCAAACAGGCGGCGGAGTCGGTGATCGATGCCTTTCATGAACTGGATGCCAACTTTATTGTGCAGGAATTTATTAAGGAGGCGCGGGGTTCGGATATCCGTTGTTTCGTGGTCGGTGATAAGGTCGTGGCCTCGATGATCCGTACCGCCAGGGAAGGGGAGTTTCGCTCCAACCTGCACCGCGGCGGCGTCGCCCAGGTGGTCAAGCTCTCTAAAGATGAGCGGGCCACCGCGGTGCAGGCCGCCAGGATCATGGGCCTGAATATGGCCGGGGTGGACATCCTGCGCGCCAGCCGTGGGCCGGTGGTCATGGAGGTCAACTCTTCTCCGGGACTTGAGGGGATCGAAAAGGCCACCGGCAAGGATGTGGCGGGGATCATCATCGAATATATCGAGAAAAACGCCAAGCCACACAAGACCAGGACCAAGGGCAGTGGCTAGCTCGTATCGCCCGCAAGCGTCATTATGTCATGGCTTGTGATTCACCTTTAGCGCACAATGATATACCTCATCCCCCTGCCCCGATGACGGTTCACCCCGTCATGGCGGAACTGCGTCAATCGAAAAAACAGATAACCACGAATAGAAAATATCGATGACGCATCTGACGTTTGTCTGAATAATTTCGACCAATAATTTCAATCTACCGATACACTCTTAGCCGGGTTGATAGCGCATTTATTTAATCGGCTGAGTGATTATGGGGTAGCGGTCTGGCAAACACCGGCATGGTTGGCCTGAGTAAGACCGTGGGCCTGGTCAAATGGCGCCTTTGTGCGCACTCATACGCTGGTCGATACGACAACATCGTAATGACCGGCGAAGCAAAACCTGTAAGGTAGCGGGGTGCGCTGCTTCCGGACAGTTAGCCACGATGATTACTGATTGGGGTCGTAACGATCCTGGTCCTTTTGAAGTGAGGACTCATGCAACGCATCCTTTTGGCCAGTCATGGCTCAATCGGCGCCCGTGCCGCGGAACAGGCGGTGTTAACGCGACTCAATCCGGGGGATGAGCTTTATCATCTCCTGGTGGTGCCCGATGCCTGGGATGCGATGCCGGGTGAGAATGGTCAGGACCATTCCACTG
>JAHEDB010000394.1 GCA_024641465.1 Chromatiales bacterium
ATGTGTTTGTATCAGGGGTGGTTTGGGTTGGGGGGACATTTGCCGTGAGTTTGACCTGAGTCACGGACTATGAGTGCTAACAGTATTAACTTAGCCCCCCTTTAGGTATCATAACGCGGCTGGTTTTCAGGGGGACTAAATGACCCCGGAAGAGAGAACCGGCTTAAAATAAACAGAATTCTTATTTTGGTGTGTTAGTTGGGAGTTGTAGAAATGAACAGGAAAAATTATTTATTCGTAGTACTGGCCGCTGCCGCGCTGCTTGTCGCGGGCGCCGCCAGCGCGGAGCCGTTTAACCGCTATATGACCTTGCAGGGTGCGCTGGCCGATGTCGATGGCTATGACAGCGGTATCGGTGGCGTTGCGACCTACGGTGTTCGGGTGCCGGAAATGCACAAGAACTTTTCGGTGGAAGCAGAATTGACCAAAACCTTTGTTGAACCGGAAGGCAGGTACCTGGGTTCAACCTGGGAAGTCTCTTATTACACCCTGGCAGGCTATGGCGTGTATTCCCATCCGGTGACTGAACGATTCCATCTGCGAGGCCGTGCGGGCCTGCTGTATGAAAATGTAAAAGTCAGTTCCCCCGCCAGCAGTAAGACCGAGGATGATTTTAAAATCAGCTTCGGCCTGGGATTCACCCTCAACCTGAGTAACGAAAGTCGTTTCATCCTGGAATACACGGTGATCGATTCCGATATCAACCATATCTCGGCCGGTATGCAATTCAAGATGTAAGATTCGACTGTAGTAAACAAAGAGACCGGCATTTGCCGGTTTTTTTGTTTAACGGCCTGTCAAAAACCTTCACCGAACCGTAGCCCGGATGAAGTGAAACGTAATCCGGGAAGAACGTGACACAGCCTCATCCCTTAAAAACCACCCCGTATTGCATTTCATTCCATACGGGCTACGCAGGGAATTATTCAAATATAAAATGTTTTTTGACAGCCTGTTTGATATCCCATCGACAGGACATGCCCTTTGGAAAGGTGACCAGGTCACCCTTGCCCATGCTGATGGGTTTGCCGCCATCGGGGGTGACCACGACTTCACCCGTGAGAAAATAACAGGTCTCGGTGGCGTCATAGGTCCAGGGAAACACCGAGACCGCTTTTTCCCATATGCCCCAGCCGGAGACGCCGAGCTCAGCGAGGCGTTGTTGGGAAGGCTGGTGTACGATTTTGATGTCAGTCATAAAATTCCTGGATATATTTCTCACCACGAAGACGCGAAGGCACGAAGAAAATATTAATGTTTATCAGCAAAAGGTAGGTTAACCTTCAGGCCGGATTGCGTCGTATTTGCCGAAGTGAAAATAATTATTTTGTTTTTCTTCGTGCCTTCGCGTCTTCGTGGTGAGAATTAAATTATTAATCAATCCTCAAGATAAGTATAACCATGCAGACCCGCCTCCAGTTCATCCAGATACAGTTTGCGTTGCGCGGTGGTTAATTCGGCATGGCCGATCTTGTCGCGGTAATTTTGTAAGAGTGAATCTGCATTGAAGTCGACGTAGCGCAGCACCTCGTCGACGGTGTTGCCCTGCCGGGGTTCGCTGAGGCGGTAGCCGCCGTTATCATCGAGTACGACGTTGACCGAATCGGTATCGCCGAACAGGTTGTGCATATCGCCGAGGATTTCCTGATAGGCGCCGACCAGGAAGATGCCGAGCAGGTAGGGCTCGCCGTCTTTCATCTTGTGCAGCGGCAGACTGGTTTCGATGCCTTCGCTGTCGACATAGTGATCGATGCGGCCGTCGGAGTCGCAGGTGATGTCTTCCAGCACGCCGCGCCGCGTCGGTTGTTCGGCATGCCGGTGCAGGGGCACGATGGGAAAGATCTGCTGGATGGCCCACACATCGGGAATCGACTGGAAGATCGACAGGTTACAGAAGTATTTGTCCGCCAGGCGCTCATTCAGCTCATCGAGGATCTCGCGATGTTCGCGGCGGGCCGGTTGCAGCATGGTCTGGATCTTGCGGATGATTGGATAGTAGAGTTCTTCGGCCGCGGCGCGTTGCGCCAGGTCCAGCACGCCGTGGGTATACATGCTGTGCACTTCCGACAGGGCGTGCTGGGCATCGTGATAGACCTCGAGCACGGCGCGCTCGGCCTGCGGTTGCAACAGGCTTTGATAGCTCTGCCACAGGTCGTGCAGGATCATCGGCATCTCGTTGGTCGGTTGCGTGACGGCTTCGGGATCGGGCAGGGAACTGGTCTCGATCACATTAGAGATCAACATGGCGTGGTGCGCGGTCATGGCGCGGCCCGACTCGGTAAAGATATCCGGGTGGGGCAGGCCGTTGGTCTCGCAACTGTCCCAGATCACATGCACCACGTTATTGGCGTATTCCTGCAGGCTGTAGTTGGTCGAGCAGAAGCTGCGCGAGCGGGTGCCTTCGTAATCGACACCGAGGCCACCACCGACGTCGATGACATTGATGTTGACACCCATGCTGTGCAGCTCGGTGTAGTAGCGGGCGTATTCGCGAAAGCCGCTCTGGATGTCGCGGATGTTCGCCACCTGTGAGCCGAGGTGACAGTGCAGCATTTGCAGGCAGTCGAGCATATCGACCTCGCGCAGGCGCTCGATGGTCTTGAGTAATTGCGCCGCGTTGAGCCCGAACTTGGATTTGTCGCCGCCGGAGTTTTGCCACTTGCCGGCGCCGATGGCGGCGAGGCGCATGCGCGCGCCGAGCAGGGGCTTGATGCCGAGTTGCTGGGCCTCGCGGATCACCGTTTCCAGTTCCGAGGGTTTTTCCAGCACGATATAAATGCGGTGGCCGAGCTGGCGGCCGATCAGGGCGAGGCGGATGTATTCACGGTCTTTGTAACCGTTACAGACGATCACGCCGTTGTTTTGTTCGGCCAGGGCCAGTACCGCCATCAGCTCCGGTTTGCTGCCGGCCTCCAGGCCGACCCGCCCGCCGCCATGACCGAGGATCTCCTTGACCACGGTGTGCTGCTGGTTGACCTTGATGGGATAGACGGCGGTGAAGCGACCGCGGTAGCCCTCGATCTGCATGGCCTTGTCGAAGGCCCCGCACAACTGGTCGACCCGGTCATGCAGGA
>JAHEDB010000395.1 GCA_024641465.1 Chromatiales bacterium
GCCAGGGCATTCAGCAGGCGTTGTTGATCGATCGGCTTATCCAGCCAGTCGACGATCCCGATGGCGCCACCATTAAGGCGTTGCCGCGCGGCATCGGCCTCGACTGAGACGACGATCACGGGTAAGGACCGTGTGGCGGGATTGGCCCGCAATTCATTGATGAAGGCCACGCCATCGATATCCGGCAGCTGAATGTCCAGGGTCATGGCCTTGTAGTGCGTGATATTGGTTCGCAACAGTTGCCGTGCCTCGGCCGCGGTATAGGCAATGTCACAGTTATAACCGGCGCCGGACAGGAGCCGTTTGAGGAGAATGGCGATATCCGGATCATCCTCCAGCAGCAACAGACATGGCCGGTGTGTACCCAGGCGGATGGGCAGGGTGTTGGTCTCGACCTGGGTTTCAGCCCGGCAGATAGGCAGTTCAAAAAACATGGTCGTGCCCAGGCCGGAGCGGGTGATATAGTCGACGCGGCCGCCGTGTTTTTCGATGATCGCCTTGACGATAGACAGGCCGAGACCGGTGCCGCCCTTTTGCCGGGTATCGGAGGCATCGGACTGGGTAAACTGTTCAAACAGCCGTGGCTGAAAATCCTCCGCGATGCCGGGGCCATGATCGGTGACACTGATACGGATGGCATTGCTGTGTTGCGCCACGCCCAGCTCGACAACACCACCCGCAGGCGAGAACTTGGCGGCATTGGACATGAGATTGCTCAATACCTGCATCAGGCGGTCCCGGTCACCCAGCACATGCACGTTATCCTTGCGATGAATTATTTCAAACCGGACATGGTATTGCTCGGCATAACTGCTGTTGTCACGTACCGCCTGTTCGAGCAGGTCCATGACAGTGATCGGTGTAAAACGGAAGTTCAGCTGGCCCGATTCAATCTTCTGTATATCGAGGATGTCATTGATCAATAACAACAGGCGTTCGGTATTATTACCGGCGATTTGCAGCATTTGCTGCATATGTTCGGGCAAGTCACCGACAGCACCACCGGTGATGAGGCCCAGCGCGCCGCGGATCGAAGTCAGCGGGGTGCGCAACTCGTGACTGACGGTGGAGACAAATTCATTTTTCATGCGATCGATCTTTCTGCGTTCGGTGATATCGCGCACCATCGCGACAAAGCGCGGCGCCTGGCCCTCATGGGTGATGTATTGCAGGATCACCTCGACCGGTACCAGAGTTTGATCCTTGCAGCGATATTCCGTTTCAAACATGAGAGAGGCTTGACTGCCATCGAGCAGGGGTTTGACAAACGCCCGAAACTCTTCCTCTGTATTCACCCGGTTGTTAAGGTCATAGGCGTAGCGCTGTATGAGTTCGGTTTCACTGTAGCCGACCAGGAACATGGCGCCCTGATTGACATAAAAATATTGCAGAGTGTCGGCGCTGAACATGAACACGCAGTCCTGGGTTTGATCCAGGGTTGATTTGAACCGGGACAGATCATTTTGGGCCTGCTTGCGTTCGGTGATGTCCATAAACATCACCGCGAGTGTGTTTGGTTCGGTCTGAAAGACGTGCACTTCAAAGGCGCCGGCAATATTGGCCTCATTATCATAGAAAACATCTTCCGTACCCCAGGGTATCCCCTCGCGTGCCGCGCGTTTGAGATGAGCGATGGATTCGGTGCCGGCGGTGCTCGGAAAGGCCTGCTCGATCGTCTGGCCGACAAAGCGCTTGCAATCGACGCCCAGGATCTTGTCAGCGGCCGGGTTGTAATCGGTTACGATCAACTGATCATCGACGAGTTTGTAAATAAAGATCCCCATCGGAGAGGAACGGATGATGCTGCGAAACCGGATTTCCGATTCATGCAGGGCGAGTTCCGCCTGTTTACGTTCCGATATATCCAGCCAATAACCGGCCAGTTCCCTGGGCTCGCCGTGTTCATCGCGGATGAGCTGTAGATCATCCTGCACCCAGCGATAGTCACCGTTCTTGTTCCTGAAGCGGTAGCTGTGTGTGTGGTGGCCGGTTTCATAGATCTGGTTAAGTTCGGCAAAGACCCTTTCCCTGTCATCGGGATAGATGTTGTCGCGCCAGAAACTGGGGTCGGCAAGACACTCCGCCGGTTCATAGCCCATGAGAGATTTGATATTCGGACTGACAAAGCTGGCGCCATAATCGCCATAGGCGCGAGTGACATAAAATATCACCGGGCTGATATTCGTGACCCTTTCCAGTTCGGAGCGGGTCTGTTGCAGTTCGATGTCTTTTTGTTGTGCGGCATTACGCGTCTGTATGGAGGCGATCATATTGGCACAGGTGGTGATAAACGGCTCCAGTTGTTGCAACACGGTTGCATCATAACCTGCCGCGCGATTCGCAATACCGGCCATGCCGACCAGCTTGCCGGCACTGAACAGGGGGACGCCGAGGAAGGCATTGAGTGGTGGATGCCCCTGCGGTAGACCACCGCGCCTGGGATCCTTGGTCGGCTCATTGCTGAACACGGGCTGTTCGGTAACCATGACCTGACCGATCAGACTGTCGAGATTTAGAAACTCCAGGCCATTTGCCAGATTGTCAGCATAAGTTTTTCGGGTCTGTTCATCCCAGGCGATATTGCTAATGACGTGGCTCTTGAAGTAAGGGGCGCCATGCGCCTGGTGCAGGACCTCGCCGATAAAACCATACTCACTGTCACCGACTTCCAGCAGGCCGGCGAGCATGATCTCGAAGGCCTGTTGGGGGCTGGGTTCACCGATGAAGGCCGTTTGGGCCTGACTGATGGTGTTTAACAGACGCAGGTTGTGCCGGACCTCCTCGGTGCGTTCCTCTACCTCATCTTCCAGCCGGGCATTGAGCTTGCGTAATTGCTGGTGACTGCTGAACACATTGTCCGCCATGGATTCGAGGGCCCGGGCGAGGGTGCCGATCTCATCGCTGCGCTTGACGGGCAGGGGCAGGCGTTCACCACTGGCAAACGCCTCCAGGTTACCGGCGATCTGTTTCAGGGGTCGAACCAGCAGGTGACCAAAACCGAGGGCGAGGAAGATGCTGAGCAGAATAAACAGGATAATGATCGTAAAGCTCTGCTTAAGTATTTTCGTCTCCT
>JAHEDB010000033.1 GCA_024641465.1 Chromatiales bacterium
GTTGATCAATGCCTTTAACTTGGCGAGGTTCTGCGTGAGTTCCCCGGTATCCTTGATTTCTATCTGATACAGCAGTTCATTGATCTTCTTGTCGATAAGGTGGTAGTGGTTGTGCAATGTGGTGACACTATGTTTCAGTTGCTCAGACACATCCTGTAATGCATCGTCACTGCGAACACCGATAGGCGCAATCCCCTCCGAGGCCTGCTCCAGGTTGCGACTGAATCGATACAGCGGGCCGGCGATGCGAAAGGTCGAATAGATGGTAAATAGCCAGGTAATAAACGCCACAAAGGACAACAGGCACAAACCGCTGATTAGCAATACCGGCTTGAGGTGTTGCTGCGTAAGGCTGTGGGCATAGATTATTTCGGCGTAACTGGCGCCGGTATGGTCGGTCAGCAACAGCACGCTCACGATCAGCATGACCACCGCTACCACACTGGTATATAAGGCAAACCGGGATACCAGCCGGAGGTCGATGCCCTTTACCGCATTGATTTGTTCTGCCATCTCGGATATTTGAGTCATACCCTATTTTCGGTCCGACAAGGGAGGAACTTTAAAATATCGTCGGACGGTAAAATTTACGATAAATTCACCATTCAACTAGGAGTCAGCGGTCAATTACTGGTATGATGGCCGTCAATGAATATCACAATGAAAACAATTGATTGAGTCGTTTTGAACCAGCCTGAATGCCGTTAACCGATAGATTTCCCAGCCAATCCCAGATGCCCGAGTCCACTCCAGACAAGTCCACGCCCGGCCTGACCGTCAAGGGGCTGACCTGTGCCCGCGACGACCGGGTATTATTTAAAAATCTCGACTTCCGCCTTGAACCGGGCCAGGCCCTGCAGATCGAAGGACCCAACGGTAGCGGCAAGACCACCATGTTACGGATCCTGTGCGGCCTGACCCTGCCTACCGAGGGCGAAGTGCTGTGGAACGGACTAGCGATAGAAGACAATCGAGCGGAATACATGGGCGCCATGGACTTTATCGGACATGCCCACGGTATCAAAAAAGAACTCACCCCGATGGAGAACCTGCAAGTAGCCATGGCCATGGCCAATACCCGGCCCGAGCAGTCCCTCGAAGCTGTATTGGAGAAAGTCGGGCTGCGTGGCTTTGAAGACGTGCCGGCAATCACCCTTTCCGCCGGACAGTGCCGCCGCGTCGCCCTGGGACGTTTGTTGCTGTCAAAATCTCTACTGTGGATCCTCGACGAACCTTTTACCGCCCTCGATGTCCAGGGACAGGCCCAGATCGAATCCATGCTGGTAAACCATGTGGAACAGGGGGGCATGGTGATCCTGACCTCCCATCACCCCCTTGCCCTGAAAGACGGTATGTTAAAAATAATTAATTTACGCCCATGAGTGAAGCCAGCCTGTATCAAGCCTTTTCCACCGTATTGAAGCGGGACCTGACCCTGGCCTACCGCACCCGTACGGAAATGGTCAATCCGATGCTGTTCTTTATCATCGTGATCAGCCTGTTTCCCCTTGCCGTCAGTCCCGACCCCAAGGTCCTGCAATCCCTTGCCCCCGGTGTGATCTGGGTTGCGGCCCTGCTCGCCACCCTGCTGTCACTGGACAGTATGTTTCGCTCCGATTTTGATGACGGCGCCCTGGAGCAGATGCTGCTCAGCGTCCATCCCGTCTCGGTGCTGGTGCTCGGCAAGGTGCTGGCCCATTGGCTGGTTACCGGTATCCCCTTATTACTGCTGGCCCCCTTATTGGCGGTGCTGCTGCACATGCCGTCCGATTCTATTCCTGCACTGATGACAACCCTCGCCCTTGGCGGCCCGATCCTGAGTCTGGTGGGCGCGATCGGCGTGGCCCTGACCGTTGGCCTGCGTCGGGGTGGGGTTTTACTATCGCTGTTGATATTACCCCTATATATCCCTGTATTGATCTTTGCCGCCAATGCTGTCAGTAATGCGGCGGCAGGTCTGGCCATTGCCGGACAACTGTATTTTCTCGGCGCCCTGCTGGCGCTGGCGCTGACGCTTGCACCCATCGCCACTGCAGCGGCGCTGAGGATCAGTTTAAGATAGCAATTCTGATACAGGTCAATACGTTGTATTCGGCTTTTATGTGTACAATACCGCAACTCAAAACTAGGTAGTGTTTTATGTGGTTGTTTTTTCACAAACTCGGTTCACCCAAATATTTTTACGACCTGTCGGGTAAATTTCTGCCCTGGTTTGGCGGCCTGACCCTGATCCTGATGCTGCTCGGCAGCTACTGGGGTCTGGTGGTCGCCCCGGCGGATTATCAACAGGGTGACAGTTACCGGATCATCTACATCCATGTCCCTGCCGCCTGGATGTCTTTGTTTGTTTACATCGTCATGGCCAGCGCCGGCGCCATCGGCCTGATCTGGAAAATGAAAATGGCCGATGTGGTGGCCTCCTGCTCCGCCCCGCTCGGCGCCGCCTTCACCTTTCTCGCCCTGGTCACCGGTTCCCTGTGGGGCAAACCCATGTGGGGCACCTATTGGGTATGGGATGCACGCCTGACTTCGGAACTTATTCTGTTATTTTTGTACTTAGGGTTCATGGGACTCGAAGCCGCCATCGATGACAAGCGTACCGCCGCCAATGCCTGTGCCGTCCTGGCGCTGGTGGGGGTGGTGAATATCCCCATCATTCACTACTCGGTGGAATGGTGGAATACCCTGCATCAGGGCAGCACCGTGGCCCGCGTCGACAAACCGGCCATGGACGTCAACATGCTGATCCCGCTGTTGATCATGTGGTTTGCCTTTATGTTTTATTACGGCACGACTTTGTTCATGCGGGCCCGTAATGAAGTCCTGTACCGTGAACGCGATACCGCCTGGGTTAAGGAAATGGTGACAGAATAATGACTGAATTTTTCCACATGGGCGGTTATGCCTTTTTCGTCTGGACCTCCTATGGCCTGGCGACGATCATCCTGATCGCCAATGTCATCCTGCCAATACAGCGCAAGAAAGAGATCCTCAATACATTGAAACGTCGTCTGAGACGGGAGCAGAGTTAATTATGGGACTGTTACCAAAACACGCACATCGTCGTAAAAAACTCGGCCTGATCGTCATGATGGTCATGGGCGTCGGCGTGGCCGTCGGCATGGTTACCATGGCGCTGAAGGAAAACATCAATCTATTCTTCAGCCCCAGTCAGGTGCTGGCCGGTGAGGCCCCCAAGGATCATACCTTCCGTATCGGCGGGATGGTCAGAACGGGCTCGGTCCGACGCAGTAATCACAATCTGGAAGTTGCCTTCGAGGTTACCGATACGGCCAAGAACCTGCCCGTAGTCTTTACCGGCATCCTGCCCGATCTGTTTCGTGAGGGGCAAGGTATCGTCGCCCAGGGCAAGCTAGGACCGAATGGCACCTTTATCGCCAGCGAGGTACTCGCCAAGCACGATGAAAACTACATGCCACCTGAAGCGGGTGAAGCCATCAAAAACGCCCAGAAGATACAGGCCACCCTAAAGGAGTAACTCCCCAATGATCCCCGAACTCGGCCACTTCGCGCTGATCCTTGCGCTGTGCATCGCAATCGTACAAGGCACCCTGCCCATGATCGGCGCGGCGAAAGGCATCACCCCCTGGATGCAGTTGGCGCGCCGCGCCGCCTGGGCACAGTTTATCTTTATGCTGATCGCCTTTGTCGCCCTGACCAATGCCTTCATCACCAATGATTTTTCCCTGGCCTATGTCGCGCAGAATTCCAATTCGGCCCTGCCCGTGCAGTACCGCATCTCGGCGGTATGGGGCGCCCACGAGGGTTCGTTGTTGTTATGGGCCTTTATCCTCTCGGTGTGGAGTGTCGCGGTTGCCATCTTCAGTCGTACCCTGCCCCTGGACACGGTTGCCCGTGTGCTGGGCATTATGGGGTTGATCAGTATCGGCTTCCTGCTGTTTATGTTGCTGACCTCGAATCCCTTTGACCGCATCCCCCTCAACGCAATCCCGGCCGATGGCCGAGACCTGAACCCGCTGTTGCAGGACATCGGTCTGGTGATGCACCCACCCATGCTCTACATGGGTTATGTCGGCTTCTCCGTCGCCTTCGCCTTTGCCATCGCCGCCCTGTTGGGTGGCCGCCTCGATGCGGCCTGGGCTCGCTGGTCCCGTCCATGGACCGCCATTGCCTGGATCTTCCTCACCGTGGGTATCGCCCTCGGCAGTTGGTGGGCCTACTACGAGTTAGGCTGGGGTGGCTGGTGGTTCTGGGACCCGGTGGAAAACGCCTCCTTCATGCCCTGGCTGGTGGGTACCGCCCTGCTCCATTCCCTGGCGGTGACCGAAAAGCGTAATGCCTTCAAGAGCTGGACCGTATTACTGGCGATCTTTGCCTTCTCCCTCAGCCTGCTCGGCACCTTCCTGGTCCGTTCCGGTGTATTGACCTCGGTACACGCCTTTGCCACCGACCCGGCCCGCGGTGTGTTCGTGCTGATGTTCCTCGGCGTCGTGATCGGCGGCTCTTTATCCCTGTATGCCTGGCGTGCACCGACGATTAGAGGCGTGGGTGGTTTTCAGTTGCTGTCCCGTGAGACCCTGTTGTTGTGTAACAACGTATTGTTGGTGGTAGTGACCACGACGATCCTGCTGGGCACGCTCTATCCCTTGCTGCTCGATTCCCTCGGGTTGGGCAAGATCTCGGTCGGTCCGCCCTACTTCAATAGCGTTTTTGTGCCCCTGATTACGATTATTGCCGTACTCATGGGTATCGGCCCACTGGCCCGCTGGAAACAAAACGATCCGCAGCAGTTGATCAAGCAATTACGCTGGCCCGCCATCATCAGTATCGTGTTGGGCATCGCCTTTGTGCCAGTGTTCTTCAAGGATTTCTCCCTGCTGGCCATGCTCGGTATGGTGATGGCCTTCTGGATCGTCGCCTCGATGATCGCCGACCTGCGGCAACGACTGCGTAACAAACCTAATCTCTGGCAAGGTTTACAAATGCTGCCCCGGCAGTACTACAGCATGGCCGTCGCCCATATTGGGGTCGCCATGTTTGCCATCGGCATTACCCTCACCAGCCACTACAGCGTTGAAAAAGATGTGCGCATGGCGCCGGATCAGACCATCCATCTGGCCGGTTATGACTTCCATTTTTCCGGCATGAAAAAGGAACAGGGTCCGAACTACGAGAGCAATCGCGCCATCATGAAGGTCAGTAAAGATGGCAAGCCCGTCACCACGCTCTATCCTGAAAAACGTTTTTACTTCGTACAACAAAATCCCATGACCGAAGCCGCCATTGATGCCGGCCTGTTGCGTGACATCTATATCTCCATGGGTGAGCCCCTGCCCGACGGCAAGGCCTGGGCGGTACGGCTGTATTACAAACCGTTTATCCGCTGGATCTGGCTCGGCGCCCTGGTGATGGCCTTCGGGGGTCTGCTGGCCGCGACCGATAAACGTTATCGCATCCTGCAACACCGTACCGCCGCGATGCCGGCCGGTGCCGCTACAGCAAAGGCTTAAACCATGACAAGCTCAAAACTGCGTCCGTTTATCCCGCTGATCATCTTTGTGGTGATGGCGATCTTCCTTGGTATCGGTCTGACCCTGGACCCACGGGAAGTCCCCTCTCCCCTGATCAACAAGCCCTCCCCCGCCTTCAGCCTGCCGCAGTTGCACACGCCGGATAAAACCCTGAGCCGGGCCGATTTTAACGGCAAGGTTGTGCTGTTTAACGTCTGGGCCAGTTGGTGCGCCGCCTGCCGTCAGGAACACGGCTTCCTGCTGGAACTGTCGCGGCAAAACATCGTGCCCATCTATGGCCTGAACTATAAAGACCAGCGCGAAGATGCCAAACAGTGGTTGATCCAGTATGGCGGCAATCCCTATGTCGCCTCGGCCCATGACCTGGACGGCCGGGTCGGTATCGACTGGGGTGTCTACGGTGTCCCGGAGACCTTCGTGATCGATAAAAAAGGCACCATTCGCTACAAACAGATCGGTCCCGTGAATTACCAAAACTGGACCCAAACCATTTTGCCCCTGATCAAACAATTACAGGCAGAGGCCTCATGACGACAAAACAGATTTTTACCGGCCTGCTGCTAATGGGCTGGATGGTAATTGCACAGGCATCAATCTACGCCTTTGACTTCGATGACCCGCAAAAGGAAGCGCGCTTCAAAAGACTCAGTGAAGAGCTGCGCTGTCTGGTCTGTCAAAACCAGACCCTGGCCGATTCCAATGCCGGGCTGGCGATGGATCTGAGAAAAGAACTCTACAAACAGATCCAGAGCAATGCCAGCGATGAAGAGATAAAAAACTTCATGGTCAGCCGTTATGGCGATTTTGTGCTGTACAACCCGCCGGTCAAGACCTCGACTTATCTGTTATGGTTTGGCCCGTTCATTCTGGTCGTCATCGGTCTGATTATCCTGCTGCGCATGGTGCGCAATATCGGTAAACAGACCACGCAGACCCTGTCTGCTGAAGATCATCAACGCGTGCAACAACTGCTCGCCGAAAAGAAGGAAGACTGATTCATGCTGTGGTTCTGGATCCTGACGATTGCGATGATCCTGCTGGGATTATGGTTTGTTGTACCTCCACTGTTATCAAACAAAACTGTGGCCACGACCGCGAGCGACGACTTGAATGTGGCCATCTACCGCCAGAAACTGGCGGAGCTGGATCGCAATGAGGAAAACCTCAGTGCTGAACAGATAGCCCAGGCCCGACAGGAAATGGAACAGGGCCTGTTGATCGATGTTACCGGCAAACCTGCAACGACAGCTAGCTTTGCGCTCACCTCCAAGACCCAGAAGCAGGTCGCTGCCATCGTCGCAGTCGTCATCCCCGCTGCGGCCCTGTTACTCTATGCACATTTGTCACCACCACAATGGCAGCAACTGGTTGAATACAATCCGGCCGAAGTTGCCAAGGCCAAGGCCAACCTGCCCTCCATCGATGCCATGGTCGGTAAACTGGAGGCCAAGCTGCGACAGAACCCGATGGACCCCAAGGGCTGGGCCCTGCTGGGGCGTTCGTACTTCGTCATGGGCCGCTATAGTGAAGCCTCCAATGCCTATGCCCAGGCCAGCAAGCTGTCCGCCGACAAGGATGCCGATATCCTCGCCGATTATGCCGAGGCACTGGCCATGAGCAACAACGGCAACCTGAAAGGAGAGGCCGAGCAGATCATCGGTCGTGCCCTCGCCAGCCAGCCCGATCATCCCAAATCCCTGTGGCTTGCGGGCAGTGCAGCCTTCCAGACCGGCCAGTATAAAAATGCCATTCGTCACTGGGAAACCCTCTATAACATGCATCCGGATAAGTCCAACGAAGGCGCCCAGGTGCTGCAAAAACAGATTGCCGAGGCCCGCTCCCGCCTGGGTGACAAGGCCCCCGCCCCGTCGGTTGCCCAACAACAGCCTGCGCCCGCCAAGGGCAAAGGCAAGACCGTGGTCAAGGTCTCGGTTGACCTCGATCCCAAACTCAAGGCCAGGGCCGCCCCGGGCGATACGCTATTCATCTTCGCCCGAGCGGTACAAGGTCCACCTATGCCGCTGGCGATCGTCAAAAAACAGGTCAAGGATCTGCCCGTGACCGTCAGCCTGAATGATGCCATGGCCATGATGCCCAATATGACCATGTCCAGCTTCGAGCAGGTCTACATCGGTGCACGTATATCCAAGACCGGTAACGCCATTCCACAAAGTGGCGACCTGCAGGGCCGCTCCTCGCCCATCAGTACCGGCAAGGCGCAGGACGTCAAGATCACCATCAGCCAGGAAGTCCTTTAAGTTTTTTACAGGCCTGCCGCTGACAACATTAATGGACCCCAAGCGCTCAGTGAAATACCAAACCAGCCCGGCACTGAGCCTGGTTGAACCCAGTACCCCTGAACAATTCGAGCAATACTACGACCTGCGCTGGCGCATCCTGCGCGCACCCTGGAAACAGGCACGCGGCAGTGAGAAAGATATTATGGAGGAAGACAGCTACCATCTGATGGTGGTTGATTCAGCCGGACAGGTCATCGGCGTAGCCCGCCTGCACCTCAATACCCCACAGCAGGCCCAGATACGTTTCATGGCGGTCGAAACACGTGAACAACGCAAAGGGGTTGGGAAAATGCTGTTACTGGCCCTGGAAGCCAAAGCTCTGGAATGGGGCGCCGAAGAAATCATCTTTGACGCCCGCGCCAATGTCGCCGGCTTTTACAAACGCTACGGTTATGTCACCCTGGCGCCGGGCCACACGCTGTTTAATAGCGTTCACCACTACAAGATGCACAAATATATTAATCAATATTCGTGAGCACGCAACAGAAATTACTGCTCACCATCGTCGAACAGGGTGGCTACCCCGACTTTACCCCTTTATATGAATCACTCGGCTACACGGTGATTAGCGCGCCTTCCATGCGCAAGGCGCTTGTCCTGCTCAAACAATACCAGCCCGATGTCATCACCGCGGAATTTATCTATAGTCCGATGTACAGCGCCCGGATCAGCAATCTGGAATCCCTGTTTGCCGCCCTGCAAAGCCGGCAACTCAATTCGAGTCTCATCATTTTTATCGACAAGGATGAATTACATCACCTGCACAGGCTCGTGATGCCACACAACAGCCTTGACTCATTAACATATCCGATCACCGAAGAAAAACTCCTAAACTGTATAAGTTCAAATGTCACCATAGCCCTGGACCCAGCCCCTCTCTAATAGATTCCCGCCTTAAATTATGTTACATATAGCACATTGATTTTCAAATTTTCATAAAGGCCCGACATGATTGATAAATCCGAATTGCTCAGCAATGAATATCGTTTACGTTTCGAAAAAATGGAGCAATACCGCAACGGTGTCTGGAAAATTCTCTGCTCTGAATTTTTCTCGAGATATATCCCGGAAGAATCAACCGTGCTCGATCTCGGCGCCGGCTGGGGTGAATTCATCAACAACATAAAGGCAAAAACCAGATTCGCCATGGATCTCAATGCCGATACCCGGCAGCATCTTACAAACGACATCACATTGATTCAGCAGGATTGTTCTACAAGCTGGCAAGTGGCGTCGGACAGCCTGGATGTCGTCTTCACCAGTAACTTTCTCGAACACCTGCCAAACAAAGAAAAGATTGATTACACTATTGCAGAGGCATTTCGCTGCCTGAAGAAAGGCGGTCGGATTATCTGTCTTGGTCCGAATATAAAATACGTCAATGGCGCCTATTGGGATTTCTGGGATCACTATATTCCGTTGACAGAGGCATCAACCGAGGAGATGTTAAAACTGGCCGGATTTGATGTGCAGGAATGTATACCCCGCTTTCTACCCTATTCCATGTCAAACGATAAAAATCCCCCCCTGTTTACCGTACAACTCTATCTTAAAATGCCCTTCGTCTGGCCGCTGTTTGGCAAACAGTTTCTGGTCGTAGCCACTAAATCTTGAGTGCTATATCACAGTGAATTCTCGCTGCTATTTGTGAGAATAACCCAGCACTTCAGACTTCCACTTCCGTGGCCGTCATATCGCCTTCCATATCGATATAGATACTTTTCACATTCGGCATTTTATACAGGATATAACCGGCCATCATGAGTTTCATGTTTTCGTTCTCGGTTTCCAGCGCGGTTAATAATCTGTCGGCCACGACCTGACAACGCTGGGTGTCGCTCAGCTTGTCGATCCAGACCCGGCTCATTTGCCAGCCTCGATCCATATCCTTGTCCATTTTGCTGAACAATTCGATGGCATCAGACATCAGAAATTCAGGCACCTCGATTTGAATCGGCTGTTCGCCCACGACCACATTTAAAACCATTAAACTACCCTTTAATTTGCCTGAGAATATGGAGATACTAGCGTCATTGTATCGCATCCCTGTCGAGGAGTAAGCCATGATGTTACAAATTCCGGATGTTCTGAACCCGGCCCAATTAAACACAGTCCGCGCGTTGTTGGCCAAAGCCAATTTCATCGATGGCAAACTGTCCGCCGGCATGGCCGCCAAACGGGTAAAAAATAACGAAGAACTGGCGGCCGATGCAAAGGAGCTGAATCAACTGAATAACATCGTCATGGGCAGTCTGGTGCAACACCCCATGTATCAAAGCGGCGCCCTGCCGACACGTGTTGCAGTGCCCTTCTACGCCCGCTACACGGCGGGCAAACAATATGGTGACCACGTCGATGACCCGGTGATGGGTCCGCCAGGACAGCGCTACCGCTCTGATGTGTCCATTACCGTCTTCCTCAATGAACCGACGGATTACGAAGGCGGTGAACTGACGATCCGCACCGCCTTCGGTGACCGACAGGTGAAATTACCCGCCGGTGATGCCGTGATGTACCCCTCGGCCAGCCTGCACCATGTCGCCGAAGTCACTCAAGGCGAACGCCTGGTGGCCGTTACCTGGTTGCAAAGCATGATCCGCGACCCAGCCAGGCGCGAATTACTCTATGAAATGAATACCGTGCGGGAAAAACTCTTACAAGATCACGCCGACATGGCCGAAACCAAAAAGCTGGATATCTGTTATGCCAATCTCATCCGTATGTGGGCTGAAGTCTAAATCCATCAACCGCCAAGACGCCAAGCACACCAAGAAAACACTATGAAGTTGTACTCTCGTTTGCAGCTTACGCTTTAAAGCTCATACTTATTCAATTACGAATGTGAGAATGCTTTAATTTGATTTTCCTTGGTGTGCTTGGCGTCTTGGCGGTTAATAATGTTTTCCAATAAAAAAGCCCGCATCAGCGGGCTTCTTTGATCTTGCTGTCACGACATGATTACATGTTGCGACGTGAACCTTTTTCGGCATGGGCCAGGTCAATCACCTTGGTAGCCAGTTCGGCGTACTTCTGGCGGAAGTTGTTCAGCGGGTGCTTGGGACCGGCGTTATCGGTGAAATAGTCAACCGCATCAACACCGTTCTTGTGTTCATATTCGACGAATTTCTTCTGCATTTCCAGCATTTCCTGGATCAGCTTTTGTTTTTCACTCATGACAAGATACCTCTGTAAGTACTTGATTTTATTAATCTCATAAGAGAGACTTCGAATTCAGTGGCGAAACTATAGCACACCAAACCAGAGCCCCCTATATCCAATTTGGCCTAGAGCCGGAAATATTGCTTTTAGTAGCCGCCTTTACGCGTACTTTGTGGTAAACCGGCGATTTTACGGCCCTGCTTTGAAGGCATTTGCGGGAACATCAGGTACATGTCCTTAGACGATACCTTCTTACCCCATTTATTGCCCATATCTTTCAGAATGGTACGCTCATTTGGCTCGTTGCCTGCGTTGTTGAAATGCTCATCACGCAAATATTGGACAACATCCCAGTGCTCCTGGGTCATTTCGATACCTTCACCTTCGGCCAGAACCTTACCGACATCTTCGTTCCAGTCTTCCAGGTTTACCAGATAACCATTTTCAGTTGTTTCGATTGT
>JAHEDB010000396.1 GCA_024641465.1 Chromatiales bacterium
CAGGCGCTCACCATCGGAGCGCAACAGTTCAAACGCGGTGACATAGCAGCCAAAACTGCCGGCGCGGTGATGATTCTTGCCATGCACATCGTTGGCCACGGCGCCGCCGAGCGAGACGAACTTGGTGCCCGGCGTCACGCTCAGAAACCAGCCCCGCGGCATGATCAACGCCAATACCTGCGCCAGGGTCACCCCGGCCTCGGCGCGCAGGATGCCCTTATCTTGATCAAAACTGATAAAGCGTTGCAGGCCTGAGGTTGGCAGGCTCACCCCACCATCGTTCAGACAGACATCGCCATAGCTTCGCCCCTGGCCATAGGGCAGCATCGATGTTCGATCAGGTAGCGATTGGTCGCGCCAGTAGCGCGGGATGGATTCCTGCTCGACGCGGGGATAGCGGCCCCAGCAACCGGCCTGTTTCACAGCGCCAACCAGAAGCTGATGGCGACGACGACCGCCACCATATAACTGATCCGATCACGCAGGGCAAACAGCACCGGGTCTTCGTCCATGTGGCCGCGATAGGCCTTGAGCCATACCCGGCTCACCCAGTACAGCAGGACGATGCTGACAATCCACAACCACAGCGGCTGGCTGTACATGCGATTGGCCTGCTGATCGTGGATATACATGATCAAGACCATGATCGACAAATAACTGCTGGTCACGCCAAACAGGCTGATGATGGGCAGATCCCTCACCTTATAGCCGCGTGAGCCGGCGGCCAGGTCACCAGCCTCCGCCAGGTTATGCAATTCCGAATAGCGCTTGGCAAAGGCAAAACTGAGAAAGAAAAATATCGAGAAGGCCAGCAACCAGTGCGACACGACGATATTCGCGGCAAACACCCCGGCGATGATCCGCAGTGTATAGAGCATGGCCAGGGTGAACACATCCACCAGCGCATGTAACTTCAGACTGATCGAATAGGCCGTTGTCAAAATGACATACAAAACCAGCAACAGACAGAACTGAATATTGATCTGCCAGGCCAGTACTGCGGCAACGATCAGAAGCAGTGGGATCACAGCAAGTCCCAGCGGGATGGGCAAGACCGCTGAGGCAAAAGGCCGTTGGCGTTTAATCGGGTGTTTTCGATCCGCCTCCAGATCAAATAAATCGTTAATGATATAGATCGAGGATGCCGTCAGGCTGAATGCGGCAAAGGCCAGCATGACATCCAGCCATGCCACCAATGGTTGCGCCGGTGCAAGTATGATCGGCACAAACAACAAACTGTTCTTGGCCCACTGGTGCGGGCGCATATTCCGTAACAGACTCCTGAGACGCCCTTGTGAGTCGATGGAAAACTCCGCTTCAACTTCAATCCCCTGTTTCTTCAACATAGCCTCGAGTCTGGCCGGTGCATTGACCAGCACCGCCGCCGCCGCATGTCGCCACACTGCCATGTCCACCCCGGCATTGGCGGCATAGACAAATCCCTGTTCACCATATTCCGCAACCAGCCTGCTTGCCTTGTTGCGACCTGACAGATTGATTTTCTCATCACTCGCCAGCACCTTATCAAACACACCGAGTTTGTCGGCAATGGCATGGGCAATCCGGCTGTTGGCGGCGGTGACCAGACATAACTCCCGGCCGGCCTGCTTCTGGGTCTGCAAATAAGCCAGCAGGGATTCGGTATACGGCAACAGTTCCGGATCAAGACTGATGCGGTCACTCACCTGCTGCTTGAATCGTGCCTTGCCCAACAACAGCCAGTAGAACATTTTTACAAGATAGGCCGGATTGGCACGGATCAGTTTCAGGCAACCTTCCCACAGGGTATCGGTCGGGGTCAGCGTCCCGTCCAGATCCACACACAGGGGCTTCGAAACGGGGTATGCTTGGTTTTCTGTCGGCATCGGACGGCAATATCACTTTGTAATTTTTTTACTCCTGTGAATTGTAGCGTGATGCGGCCCAAAAGGCATTTCCAAATGACCACTCGTCGCACGCCGGTACAACTTCGGCTATTTGCGATATAAAATCGTCTCCCGATGTCCAAAGGGTTTCCAACTGGGGGAAATCACATTGGGCATGGTGGAACGATTCAACAAGCGTGCCGGGGCCACGGCAAACTCACCGTAACGGTCATTGATCAGATCAATCACACGATTGGCGATACTGCGGTCCGGCAGGTTGTGTTCTGAGAATAATTCCAGCTGGCCGCCCTTTAATTGCGGGTCCAGCGCGCCGACGTGCACCTGGTGGATGCCCTCACCCTGCCAGCAGTGGACCAGCGCCTCCTTACACAAATCATAAATGATCAAACCATCGTCCACCGGTATCGGGGTTTGCAGCCGCAGGCCGAGCCAGTCCTCCGTGGTGCGCAGGCCGATGCTGAAGGTCTGCGCCACCATGTCATGCCGCCGCAATCTGGCGCCGACCTTTTCACTCATATGTAATAAAAACGTCAACAAGACCTGCATACTGCGGGTATTGGGCGGGATCACCTTGCCGTGACCAATACTCTTCGGCGGCGCTACGCTGGTCTGCACCTTGTCCGGATCCTTGCCCTGACACATATACCAGATCCGTCGCCCCGGATTACCGAAGCGCTTGCCCAGTTCACCGATCGGCAGGCGTACCATATCGCCGCAGGTATACACCCCGCGTGCAGCAAGAAAGCCACCGATGCCCTTATTGATGCCACACAGCTCCATCACGGGCACATCACGCAGGCGGTCTTCCGCCTCCCACGGCGGGATGATGGTCAGGCCATCGGGTTTATTTAGCTTGGCGGCATACTTGGCGGTGGTCTTGTCGCCACTCAGGCCGAGGGAACAGGGCAGACCTGACACCCCAATCACCTTTGCCTTGGTCATACCGGCGATGGTCTCCGGCGCACCATACAGTTTTTGTACATGGGTGATATCGAGAAAGGCCTCGTCGACGGAAAAGATCTCGATGTCCGGGGTGATATCCTGCAACGACTCCATGATGCGGATCGACACCTCGGCATAACGCTCCGGCCGTGAGGGTCGCTGGATTAACGCCGGGCACAGCTCCAGCGCCTCGCGCAGGCGCATGCCGGTCTTGATGCCCTGCCGCCTGGC
>JAHEDB010000001.1 GCA_024641465.1 Chromatiales bacterium
CGTCGTGCATGCAACGGATGATCCCTTTATGACCCGTGAGGCGATTCCCGGTGCGGATGAATTATCGATGCAGGTTACGCTGGAGCTGGCCACACACGGCGGCCATGTCGGTTTTATCGGTGGGAACATACCCTTTCGGGCTCGTTACTGGCTGGAGGAAAGGATCAGTCGCTACTTTGCCAATCAGACTACTGCCTGAGTTCCTTCATGCGCCGCGCAATCTTCTTTTGCCAGGCCGTACCCTCAGTCAGATCATAAAAATAATTCAGCAAAGTGCGCTCATCCGGACGCCGGGTGCGCGCCACCTCAAAATCAACCTGATTTTGCGCATTAATCCCCCGCACCACGATACGATGCGAACCAATGAAAGTCAGGCTGCCGGGCCGGATATTGATGACATTCTGATATGACGACTGCACACTATCGACAAGTTTATAGGTCATATCCCCGGAGTGAATTGCGGCAATATAGTATTTGCCCGGTTTGAGATTTTCCGCCATGAAATAACCGTTCTTGTAGACCAGCACCCGCGGCGGCACACGGAAGGGGGGAATATACACCACCCCGAATTCATGAAAATCAACGGCGTCGATGGGGGAATCCGCCTCCACATAACCGTACATCATGGCCATCTCCGGCGAGAGGATCTCATTGGGTGGGTGCGCAACCGCACAGGCCGCCAGCAGAACGACAGCGAAAAGCAGGGTTGGAAGATGCAAGGCGGCCGGCATGTTTTCTCCTTCAAAACAAATTCAGGTGAAATAATGCAAGGCATGTGCCATTGAAACGGCAATGACGCATGAAAAACAGGCAATAAAAAAGGCTACCTGAGCAGCCTTTTCATTAGTCTAGTCGAAAACCGATTAACCGGCGGCAACGGCCTTCATACTCAGGCGAATACGGCCCTGCTTGTCGATTTCCAGAACCTTGACCTTGACCATGTCGCCCTCGGTGAGCTTGTCGCTGACGTTCTCAACGCGCTCGTCACAGATCTGCGAGACATGGACCAGACCGTCCTTGCCCGGCAGGATGGTTACAAAGGCGCCGAAGTCCATCAGTTTGGCGACCTTGCCTTCGTAGATCTTGCCCACTTCGACATCGGCAGTGATCTGTTCCACCTGACGGCGGGCCTCTTCGGCCGCGGCACCGTCACTGGAGGCGATCTTGACCATACCATCGTCGGTAATGTCGATGGTGACACCGGTCTCTTCGGTAATCGCACGGATGGTCGCACCACCCTTGCCAATCACATCGCGGATCTTCTCCGGATTGATCTTGAAGGTGACATAGCGTGGCGCATGGATCGACATCTCGGTACGCGGTGTACTGATAACGGCATTCATTTTTTCGAGGATATGCAGGCGTCCTTCTTTGGCCTGCGCCAGGGCAACTTCCATGATCTCTTTGGTGATACCGTTGATCTTGATGTCCATCTGCAGGGCGTTGACGCCCTTTGAGGTACCGGCCACCTTAAAGTCCATGTCACCCAGGTGATCTTCGTCACCCATGATGTCACTCAATACGGCAAATTTGGCGCCTTCCTTGATCAGGCCCATGGCAATACCGGCCGTCGGTGCCTTAATGGGTACACCGGCGTCCATCATCGACAGGCTGCTGCCACAGACCGAGGCCATGGAACTGGAGCCATTCGATTCCGTGATTTCAGATACGACGCGTACGCTGTAGGGAAATTCTTCGATAGTCGGCATCACACCCAGGACACCACGCTTGGCGAGGCGGCCATGACCGATTTCACGACGCTTGGGACTGCCAACCCGGCCGGTTTCACCGACACAGTAGGGTGGGAAATTATATTGCAACATGAAATTATCGCGATAAGACCCTTCCAGGGCATCGATGATCTGCGAATCACGCTCGGTACCCAGGGTGGTGATCACCAGGGCCTGAGTCTCGCCACGGGTAAACAGGGCGGAACCGTGGGTACGGGGCAAGACACCGACCTTGACGGTGATCGGGCGAACGGTACGGGTGTCACGACCATCGATACGCGGCTCACCACTGATGATACTGCCACGCACAATCTTCGATTCCAGGCTCGATACGGCTTCGGATATCACGGCCGCGCTCCAGCCTGCATCCGAGGCCAGCTTATCAACCGCGGCCTTACGGATTTCTGACAGGCGGGAATAGCGGTCCTGTTTGATCTTGATTTTGTATGCGGACGCCAAATCGCCTTGAGCGATGGCAGCCACTTCACTGTGTAATTTTTCGTCTCGGGTGGGCGGAGTCCAGTCCCAGGACTGAACACCGGCTTCCTTGGCAAATTCCTTGATAGCCTTGATGATCACTTGCTGCTGCTCATGACCAAAGACCACGGCGCCGAGCATGACCTCTTCCGACAATTCCTTGGCCTCAGACTCCACCATCAATACGGCATCTTCGGTACCGGCAACCACCAGGTCCAGCTCGGATTCTTTAAGCTGGCTGAGTGAGGGATTCAGCAGATACTGGCCATCTTTGTAACCCACGCGAGCGGCGCCGATCGGGCCATGGAATGGGGTACCGGTCAGCATCAGGGCAGCCGAGGCACCGATCAAGGCAGGGACATCCGGGTCAATTTCCGGATCCATGGATACCACGGTGGCAATAATCTGCACTTCGTTGGTAAAGCCATCGGGGAACAAGGGACGAATCGGGCGATCGATCAGGCGAGAGGTAAGTGTTTCCTTTTCTGACGGGCGACCTTCCCGCTTCAGGAAGCCACCAGGGATCCTACCTACTGCGTAGGTACGTTCCTGATAATCGACAGTCATGGGGAAAAAGTCGCGACCTTCGCCCGCGTCTTTCATCGCTACCGCCGTAACAAGCACAACGGTTTCACCCATACTGACCATAACGGCGCCGGTGGATTGACGGGCAATTTCACCGGTTTCGAGGCGTACGACGTGATCGCCGTATTTAATTTCTTTAGTTACGGGGGTCATGGCTTCCTTCAAAAGGTTTTATTTAACTTACTTACGCAGACCTAAATTGGTGATCAGATCGCGGTACCGTTGCACGTCCTTTTTCTTCAGGTAATCGAGCAACTTACGGCGCTGGCTCACCATACGCAGCAGACCCTGACGTGAATGGTGGTCATGAATATGGGCCTTGAAATGGTCAGACAGATCATTGATACGGGCTGATAATAAAGCAACCTGTACTTCGGGTGAGCCAGTATCACTGGCGCCACGCTGATGTTCACTGACGATGCTTGCCTTCTGTTCGGCATTGATGGACATCGCAAACTCCTGTTTTAAATAAAATTTACCGATAAATTGGAGGGCGTATTGTACCCGCGCCCCCAACACGACACAAGGGGAAAAACCGGCCGAAAGACCGAATCTTTACCCTGATTTCAATAGCCTCCGAGGGGCTATCCGACCGTCATCGAGGATTTCCCCAATGCCGATGAATTGCTGGTTTGACGACAGGCGTACCAGACCGCTGGTGGGCGCCCTGGCAACCTGAATGGGCTGCCCCCGATTGATGTAAAAGGCCGAGGTTTCCGTCAACTGGATCTCCGGCCAGTCAGCCAGGGCCTGCTCAATCGGCAGAATCACCTGATCCATGGCCGCAAAACCCTCCTCAGCCAGGGCCGCCAGGGTTTCCAGGGTCACCGCCCGTTCGAGGGTAAACGGCCCAACCTTGGTCCGTCGCAGGGCACTCAAATGGGCGCCACAACCCAGCTCACGGCCGATATCCTCCGCCAGGGTCCGTACGTAGGTCCCCTTTGAGCAGCGCATGGCAATATCCAGCTCATCCCCGGCCAGGCGCGTCATCGTCAATTCGTGGATATGGATGGTGCGGGGCTGACGTTCGACCTCGATCCCCTGGTGGGCCAATTTATAGAGCGGCTGGCCGCCCTGCTTGATGGCCGAGTGCATGGGGGGAATTTGCTCGATAGTGCCGGTGAATTTGGCCAGCACGGCCTTGACCTGTTGTTCGGAATAATCCCCCACCGGTTTTTGCTCAATGATTTCGCCTTCGGCATCGGCCGTGGTGGTGCGCACACCCAGTTTACAGGTGCCGGTATAGGCCTTGTCGGCATCCAGCAGATAGCTGGATATCTTGGTGGCCTCCCCCAGACAAATGGGTAATAAACCCGTGGCGAGGGGATCCAGACTGCCGGTATGGCCGGCCTTACTGGCATCAAACAGGCGTTTGACCCTCTGCAAGGCTGAGTTCGAGGTAATACCGAGCGGCTTATCCAGCAGCACAATGCCATTTATCTCACGACCACGGGGACGTCTCTTTGCCACGCTCTACCTCGACTAACTTATTCGTCTTTTTTATCGCTCGCGATGGCCTTGTCGATCAGGGAAGACAGACGATTACCGCGTTCGATGGATTCGTCATAGACGAAGTGTAATTCGGGAATGATGCGCAGTTTGATGCGCTGTCCCAGTTCATGGCGTAAGAAACCGCTGGCGCGGGCCAGGATGGCCAGCGATTG
This sequence comes from Chromatiales bacterium, assembly GCA_024641465.1. Taxonomy (GTDB): domain Bacteria; phylum Pseudomonadota; class Gammaproteobacteria; order UBA6429; family Thiohalophilaceae; genus JAHEDB01. Next base: position 4,457 of record JAHEDB010000001.1, read on the forward strand.
TTGCATGCCCTCGGCATTATCGAGACTGCTGACAAAGACCTTGGCGTGGGAAAAATCGCGACTAACCTCGACCGCCTGCACAGTCAGCATCCCGATACGGGGATCCTTGATCTCCTGTTGGATGAGCTGCGCGAGTTCGCGTTGCATTTGCTCACCGACACGGCGGGTACGACTGAATTCTTTAGGCATGGGAACAACCCGGAATGATCCGTTTATTGGAAATTGTGTAAGGGCTACTTTGCTTCGACTTACAATTTACGGGCAACCTGCACGCGCTCGTAAACCTCGATCTGATCGCCGGGCTTGACGTCATTGTAGTTCTTCACACCGATACCACACTCTGTACCCTGCTTGACTTCATTGACATCGTCCTTGAAGCGACGCAGTGATTCCAGTTCACCTTCGTAGATCACTACGTTGTCGCGTAACACACGAATCGGGCTGCTCCGCTTGACGGTGCCTTCGATCACCATACAACCGGCAATCGCACCCAGTTTTGGCGAACGGAATACATCGCGCACCTCGGCCAGACCGATGATCTGTTCCTTGAATTCCGGCGCGAGCATACCGCTCATGGCGTGCTTCACTTCATCGATGAGATCATAGATGACACTGTAGTAATGCAGATCAACGGATTCCTCATCAATCAACCGTTTGGAGGTGCTGTCGGCACGGACATTGAAACCGATCATCACCGCATTTGAGGCCACGGCCAGATTCACATCGGATTCATTAATTCCACCCACACCACTGGCGACAATCTTGACCTTCACTTCATCTGTAGACAAGGCCTGCAACGCATCGGAGATGGCCTCCACAGAACCCTGTACATCGGCCTTGAGGACGATGTTGAGGGAGTTGACCTCGCCCTCTTCCATTTGCGAGAACATGTTTTCCAGTTTGGATGCCTGCTGACGCGCCAGTTTGACATCGCGGTATTTACCCTGTCGGAACAGGGCGATCTCACGCGCCTTGCGTTCATCAGAGACCACATTGGCCTCGTCACCAGCACTGGGAATTCCTGACAGACCAAGGACCTCGACCGGAATCGATGGACCAGCCTCGTCCAGCATCTTGCCGTGTTCATCGACCAGTGCGCGGACACGACCGTATTCCAGACCGGCGAGAAGGATATCGCCCTTCTTCAGCAACCCCTGCTGGATCAGCATGGTGGCAACCGGGCCCCGTCCCTTATCGAGACGGGATTCGATGATCACGCCTTTGGCATTGCCTTCGTCATGGGCCTTCAGCTCCAGGACTTCAGTCTGCAACAAAATGGCATCGAGCAATTGATCAACACCATCACCGGTGTGGGCTGAGACATGCACAAACATGGTGTCACCGCCCCAGTCTTCAGGAATCACATCTTCCTGGGCCAGTTCATTCTTGACGCGATCGGGATCGGCGCCCTGCTTATCCATCTTGTTGATAGCGATAATCAATGGTACACCGGCAGCGCGGGCGTGTTGAATGGCTTCCTTGGTTTGCGGCATAACGCCGTCATCGGCGGCAACCACCAGGATCACCAGGTCGGTTACCTTGGCGCCACGGGCGCGCATGGCGGTAAACGCCGCGTGGCCGGGGGTATCGAGGAAAGTGATATCACCGCCAGGAGTAGAAACATGATAGGCGCCGATATGCTGGGTAATTCCACCAGACTCACCCGCCGCGACACGGCTGCGTCGGATGTAATCCAGCAACGAGGTCTTGCCGTGGTCGACGTGACCCATGATGGTAACAACCGGGGCACGGGTCTTGAGTTCTCCGGTCAAGGCTTCTGACAGCGAATCCTCAATAGCATCCTCTTTCATGATCTTGGGGGTATGGCCCATTTCTTCAACGATGATGGAGGCAGTATCCTGATCCAGCACCTGGTTGATGGTCACCATACTGCCCATTTTCATCATGACCTTGATCAGGTCAGCGGCCTTGACCGACATCTTTTGCGCCAGTTCGCCGACCGTAATCGTTTCAGGCAGGGAGACCTCGCGTATTATCGGCGCGGTTGGCCGTTGAAAACCGTGTTCTCCCGCGGCGCCCTGTGATACCCGGCGTGATTTGGACGGTTTTTTACGCCGACCAGTCATATCAACATTGACGTGCAACTCCTTGCGGCCATAGCGTGTTTCCCGATCATCAATTCGTTCGGCCTTTTTGGCCTTCTTGGGTTTACCCGGTCGTTCTTCCTTGACGGCTTCCGCCTGACCACGGGTAATAACATCGGCCTGTTTCTTGGCCTCTTCCTCGGCAGTCTTTTCCGCCTCGGCGGCATTCTTTGCAGCTTCTTCAGCCGCCAGACGTGCCTGTTCTTCAGCCTGTTGTTTTGCAACCAGGTCATCCTGCTCCTTGCGAATACGTGCGGCCTCCTGCTCGATGGCATCCAGTCTGGCCTTTTCCTCTTCGAGACGCTGATGTTCCTCTTCCATGACCACGCTGCGTTTCACGTAGGTGCGTTTTTTACGTACCTCAACCGTAACGGACTTGGCCTTGCCATGTGAACCCGTCTGGCGCAACTCACTGGTCTTTTTCCGGCTGAGGGTGATCTTCTTTGGCTCAGTACGTTCATTGGCGCCATGCTTGCGGCGCAGGAAACCCAGCAACTCCACTTTTTCGGATTCGCTGATGGTTGCGTCCGCATCATTGATTTCCACGCCCGCCTCTTTCAGTTGATCCAGCAGGCGATCAATGGAAATACCAACTACTTCTGCAAACTGTCGTACCGTCACTTCAGCCATCTATTCTTTTCTCCAATTCTTCCGCGATCAACTGCTCTGTGTCTCTTCGGCAAACCAGGGCGCCCTTGCAGTCATAATCAACTTGGCGGCGGCATCCTCGTCCATACCATCCAGTTGCATCAATTCATCCACCGATTGCTCGGCCAGGTCTTCCATGGTCACCACGCCCAGGCTGGTCAGTTTGTAGGCCAGCTCCAGGTCCATTCCTTCCATCTCCAGCAGGTCCTTGGCTGGTTCCACCTGTGTCATTTCCTCTTCGCTACTGATCGCACGAGTCAACAACACATCCTTGGCGCGATTACGCAATTCTTCAACGATGTCTTCATCGAACTCTTCGATCTGCAGCATTTCTTCAACCGGGACATAGGCCACTTCATCGATAGTAGTAAAACCTTCCTGAATCAGGATTGCCGCCACTTCCGCATCGACATCGAGCTGTACCATGAAGGCCTGCATGATCTTTTCGGATTCCACCTCGCTCTTCTTCTCGGCATCGGCTTCGGACATCACGTTGAGGGTCCATTTGGTCAGTTCACTGGCCAGTTTTACGTTCTGGCCGCTGCGACCGATGGCCTGCGACAGTTGGTCTTCAGCGACCGCGATATCCATGCTCCTGGCGTCTTCATCCACCACGATGGATTCCACATCGGCAGGCGACATGGCATTGATCACGAACTGGGCGGGATTTTCATCCCACAGGACGATATCGACTCGCTCACCGGCGAGTTCGTTGGATACGGCCTGTACGCGGGAACCGCGCATACCAACACAGGCCCCGACCGGATCGATGCGGGATTCATTACTGCGTACCGCGATCTTGGCGCGAGAACCCGGGTCACGGGCCGCGCCCAGGATGTCGATCAGACCTTCGCCGATCTCGGGCACTTCGATCTTGAACAGCCCGATCAGGAAATTGGGGTCGGTGCGACTGACGTGCAATTGCGGGCCACGGGCCTCGGGATTCACTTCTTTCAGATAGCCACGCAGACGGTCACCGGGACGAACCGATTCGCGGGGGATCATGTCTTCGCGGGGGACGATGGCGTCGATATTCTTACCGAGGTCGAGATAGACATTGCCGCGTTCGACACGTTTTACCACACCCATGACCAATTCGCCGATCCGGTCCTTATATTCTGCAAAGACCTGGGCACGCTCGGCCTCACGGACCTTCTGTACTATAACCTGTTTGGCGGTCTGAGCAGAGATACGACCAAAACCGACGGATTCGATCTGTTCTTCGGTAAAGGCACCCACCTCGATTTCCGGGTCTTCCACTTGCGCGGCACTGAGGGTAGTCTGGCGTTCAGGGTGTTCCATGGCGTCGTCGGCGACGATTTCCCAGCGACGGAATGTCTCATAGTCACCGGTATCGCGATCAATACTCACCCGCACATCGATATCGGTGGTATACCGCTTTTTGGTGGCCATGGCCAATGCGGCCTCTATCGCTTCAAAAATAATGCCCTTCTCGACACCCTTCTCATTCGATACGGCTTCTACGACCAGCAAAATCTCTTTATTCATTGCCTTACCCTTGCTTCACTCAACTTTGGGGAAATTCCCTTAACAGCCATTCATCCCGACCATTACAACTCAGGATCCAGATTGGCCTTTTCAATATTGTCATAGGCCAAACGGGTTTCCTGCCCATTTTCATCGTCACGCAGTAAAATTCCATCGCCATCCGCCGTTACCAGCACTCCGCGAAACTTGCGGGTATTACCCTCGGGTCGGCGCAGACGCAGACGCAGCCTTTCCCCCACATGCCGGATGTAATGTTCCGCCTTGAACAGGGGCCGATCCACTCCGGGTGATGAGACCTCCAGGACATACTGTCCCTTGAGGGGTTCTTCGACATCCATCACACCACTGACCTGGCGACTGACCTTCTCGCAATCCTCCAGGCCGATACCCTGTTCGCTATCTATATATAGGCGCAATACCGAATGGCGGCCTTGACCTATATATTCAATTCCTAGCAATTCATAACCCAGCCCTGCAACAACCGGTTCAATCAGATTGGTCAGGTTTTCCGCTACCGCCGCCATACGCCATTTACACCTGAAAAAAAAAATGGGCCACCGGGCCCACTTCTTATTATTACTCTGTAAAAATTCAGGCAAATTATAACACCTTATTTATAAATCACCAACTCCCCGACACGCTTTCCCAGCCAAATCAGGCAGATGCCAGCCCAGGCCGGCAACCTGTCGGGTATACCGGCAAGCTCGATACCGGTATCGTCCCTCAAAAAAAAACCGACTGCCGGTTAGTCCCCGGCAATCGGTTATAGTTGGTAGCGGGGGCCAGATTCGAACTGACGACCTTCGGGTTATGAGCCCGACGAGCTACCAGGCTGCTCCACCCCGCATCAGAAGGGGGGCATTCTACATAGGGCAACCGGTATAAGCAAGCAGGGTCTTGTGCAATTTAAGCGGATTGCATTATGCAAGGAAAAAGGTAATCATTCTCAGGCCATGATCAATAACTTATTGATTTTTAAGAAACCACAAACATGGTATGAGTCTTGCTCTATCACGACCTACAGTACGAATACTAAATCAAGCGAGTTTGGAGGATTTACCCGAATGAATAACCTACGTCGAACCTTTCTCAAGGCTGGTATGACCACCGCTACCGTTGCGGTCGCCGCCGGTGCCGGCCTGCTCACCCCGGGCTCCGTGCTGGCCGCCTGGCCCAAATCAGCCTTTGAAACCAAAAAGATGGACGAAGCCATCAAGATCCTTAATGGCAGCGCCGCAGCCACCAACAGCAAGGACATTACCGTCGAGGCACCCGATATCGCGGAAAATGGCGCCGTGGTCTCAGTGACCGTTAAAACCAATCTGGCCAATGTCGAGAAAATCACGATTCTGGTACCAGAAAACGTTAGCCCCCTGGCTGCCAGCTATGAACTGAGCGCGCAAACAGATGGTTTCGTTACAGGCCGTATCAAAATGCGCAAAACCTCCGATGTCATCGCTATCGTCAAGGCTGGTGGCAAACTGATGACCGCCAAAAAGCCGGTCAAGGTGACCCTGGGTGGTTGTGGCGGTTAATCCGCACAGGCAAATATTAAGTAACGAACAGATTTTTCGAGGATATAACATGGCAGACAACAAAATGAAAATTCGCGCCTGGATGACAGGCGACCGTGCAACGGTAAAGGCAATCCTGTTTCACCCGATGGAAACCGGTTTACGCAAAGACAAGGCTACTGGCCAGGCAATCCCGGCCCACTATATTACTGAAGTCAAATGTGAACACCAGGACAAGAATGTCCTGACCTGTCTGTGGGGACCAGGGGTATCTAAAAATCCCTTTCTGTCATTCCGCTTCAAGGGCGCGAAGGCAGGTGACAGCCTGAAGATCAGCTGGGTCGATAACAAGGGTGAATCAGCCACAACGACATCAACTATCGGTTAATTGAGCTTCCTCCTCAATTAATTTTAAGCGTGCAATCCATCGCACGCTTTTTTTATTTCTAAAATTTACCCGCCAAGCCTACAGCACCGCATCCACAAGATAGAACTCGTCGCACAAACTAACCCGTACCGGACTCAACTCTACATTGTTTGTATCCTGGTAATTGCGCCTTATCGCTGACAACCCAGACTATTCGGATCCGGCGAGATGGGCAACACTCTGCTAGCACTTTTGTTTACGATTCAGGCAAAAAAAAACGGGCGCCAGGCGCCCGTTTATCAGTTGACTGTTGGTATCACCGATTAGGGTTTTACGTACAGGTAACCTTTCTGCTGCAGGTGAGCAACCTGGGCTACACCTGATGGGATGATTTCAGCATGTTCATTGATTTTGTTCTTGTCGATCTTTTTGCCACGGATGGTGTTGGCGCAAATCTGAAACTTCACACCACGGTTAGCCAGGCCAGCAATCATGTCCTTGAAGTCATAGACTTTACCGGTCTTGGCATCTTTCTTACCCATTGCGCCGTCAACCAGTGCAAACGCACCTGAGCTGTGAGTTACCACGATAATTTCCGCGTTCTTGTCACCCAGGGCGTTGAGGTGGTTTTTCACGTTACGCAGAGCGCCAGTTGCAGTGTCAATGTCATTGATGTGATAAACGACCTTTTGTTTGTCGTAACCATTTTCGGCAGTACCTGCCTGAGCCGTCGATACGCCCAGACCAATCACGGCCGCCAGTGCCAGAATACCCGCTTTGGTAAATTTCATCATGTTGTCTCCTCCTAGTGTTATAACAACTAATATACTTAAACTCGTGCTGTCTCCAACTACAAGTCTAGATACACATAGAGCAAGTTTTATTCCAATATTTTCAGTATTGATTTTTATTAATAAATTTCAGATAGTTAGCACATACTATCTTAGCGCAACTAACCCTAACATAGTGTTTGCTGTTGCATTTTGCAGACATTTTTATATTAGCAAATCGTAATTTACACCCACTCAGGTTCCGATTCGTAGCGGCGCAGTTTGCGCCACAAGGTGGTCTTATCGATGCCAAGCAGTTTGGCTGCTCGTGTCTTGCGTCCTTCACAGCAGCGCAACACATGACTGATATATTCCTGTTCAAGTTCGATGAGAGAAACAAACTCCTGCTCGGAAAATCTGACCGGTAATGATGTCTGTGGTATTCCATCGCCCTGACCGGACCATTGCAAGACAGGACCATCAGCAAGAATCACGCAACGTTCTACATTATTGCGAAGTTCCCGTATATTTCCCTTCCATTCAGCGGCACACAGACGCTTCATGGAGATCGAATCAAAACCACTGACATTACGATTGTATGTTTCGGTAAAGTCTTTCACAAAGTGTTCCACAAGGGCCGGGATGTCATCTCTTCGTTCAGACAAGGAAGGTACATGCAGATTGACAACGTTGAGGCGATGATAAAAATCGTGGCGTATTTCACCTTTGTCTACCAGTGATTCCAGATCACGATTACTCGCTGCAACGACTCGCAGGTCAATAGGAACCGACTGGGTCCCGCCTACTCGCATAACGTGCTTCTGTTCGATTGCCCGCATCAGTTTAACCTGCATATTATCGGAGATATTACAGATCTCATCCAGAAACAGGGTGCCGCCACTGGCCTGTTCCATGAGCCCGGATTTACGCTGAGTCGCACCGGTAAAGGCGCCCTTTTCATGGCCAAATAATTCACTCTCAAGCAAGGTATCACTCAAGGCGCCACAGTCGATAGCGACAAACGGGGCATCTTTCCTTGGGCTATAGTCATGCAGGGCGCGTGCAACCAGTTCCTTACCTGTACCTGATTCTCCATTGATGATGGCGCAACAATTGACTTCTGCGACCTTTTCAATGGTGGAAAACAGACTGCGCATGGCGGGAGTATCACCGATCATGCCATAGCGATGACGCTTAGTACTCAAACGCCGCTTGAGCAGCTTGTTTTCATTTTTCAGTTTTAATGACTGAATGGTTCGATCAATCATCAGCTTCAGTTCCTGAAAATCAAACGGTTTTTTAATAAAGTCTGTTGCACCGCGTTTCATGGCCTCAACGGCATTCTCAACCGACGAATATCCTGTCATGACCAGAACGGGTATTTCGGCATCAATTTCACGCAATTTACTCAGCAGATCAAAACCATTCATCCCCGGCATACGTAAATCGGTAATCACCAGATCAGCGGGTTGTTCGCGGAATTCATTCAGACATGCCTCGGCACTATCAAATACCTTACAGCTATATTTTGCACTGTCACAGTTACGTTGCATAACACTACCTGTGACTTCGTCATCATCGACGAACATGATATTTATTTGGCTATTAATTGACATCCGCTACCTCCAGTAACAAATCATCTTTAACTATTTCCTTTATCTCGGTGGGTAATTCGATATGAACGAGTACACCACCGTCGTTGTTATTCTCTACGGCTATCTTGCCGCCATGATGTTTGATAATTCCATAACTCACGGATAGCCCCAGACCCGTGCCCTCACCTTCCGACTTGGTGGTAAAAAACGGGTCAAAAATATGTGTCAGATCAGCTTCATCTATCCCCATGCCAGAATCGATTATCTGTAGATGAAGGGCATTTTCTGTTTGCCAGCCCTTTATGGTGATCTGCTCATTTGAACGTGATGCCTGTATGGCGTTTAACAGAATATTGACTAATACCTGTTGTAATTGGTTGGCATCGCCAGACATGGTCAAAGGCCCATCAATTTTCATTTCCAATTTTATCGATGCGGCGTCGAGACGGTGTTTGACGAGCCTGACAGTCTCATATACCAGGTCGCTCATATCAAACTGCTCGTAGCTTGGTTTACTCTCCCTGGCAAAACTCAAAATACCCTGCACTATCCTCGCACACCGATGACCTTCCTTCTGCAGCAGTTTAATATCGTTGTCTACAGACAGATTCTTGTCTTTTACTTCATTTTCGATGAGCGCGGCCAGTGACATGATATTCATCAATGGGTTATTTATTTCATGACCGATACCCGCAGCCAGTTGACCAACCGAGGCAAGACGATCGGATTGGCACGCCAGCCGTTCGGCCTTGTCACGCTCCCGCTCGGTATGTTCCAGCTTTTCTTTAAGGTAATTAAAGGCTTTACCGGCTAACCCGATTTCATCACGTCGTCTGTCTGAGTAGTCGACCTTATCATCACCATCCGCATATCGGGTGATGATATCCGCCAGTTCGTGTACCGGCTTGGCCAGTCTGCCCGAGGCCCAAATTGCCACCAGCAGGCTCACCAGCACCAGCAGACCAAGGATCACCCAGATCGAATGGCGCATGCCGTTGATCTCTGACAATAAGATCTGACTGTCGGCATCAACGATGAGTAACCATTGAGTCGGCCGGTTTTTAAACGGTGAAATTTTTTGATAAAACAACATCCGCCCGTCAGCCAGATACAGGGCGCCTTTGGAACTGGTGTTCTTGATGTATTGCCACTGTACAGCGTTAACTTCTTTGGTAAATCGATATTCGGAATTTAGCTGATCGGCAAAGCGCCGTCGTGTATCAGCGTGATACAGGTAAATGCCTTCACGGTGTGGATCTCCACTCAATTCGACAATATAGGTCTTACCCGGATAGCCTCGCAATGAGGTCTGCATCGTGGCATCGAGGCGAGAACCCCAGATATTCACCACCAGGAAACCTTCCAGTCTGTCCACTTCGTCGCGCAGCATGACGGTATAACGCACCATGGCGGGACAGAAATCCGTATCACGGCCTACCTGGCCCAATTCAAAGTCAGACATGTTCACTTCCTGCTGACTGTTGAGGGCCTCTTTGAAAAAGCGTTTATCGGATTGATCGGCAATGAACAAACGGCCGGGAATATTGTCTGCCATTTTAGGCTCAATTGGCTTGCCCTCCTTGACCTTGACGAGGGTCTTACCCGTCGGATCTATAAAACGCAAAGCTTGTATGCTGGGTACAGCATGCTGGTAATTGAGAAAAAACTGTTCCAGCTCATCGGCATGTTGCTGATAGATTTTGCTATTGAAACTACCATGACTCATGGCTGAAACCGAGGCGGCGAAGTGTTTTACTGACGGTACCTTTGCCAGCCCCTTGGCAACTGACTCCTGGCTGTTGAGAATCAGTTTTAGTTCTTCCGCCATCCTGTCCAGGCCGGCCAATAATTCAACTTCAGTGCGATTTCGCACCTCACGTTCCATTTTGTCGACCACACCAAACAATAAAACCAATAAGGGAATACCGGTCATCAGTGCAAGGACTAGAAAGATTTTTTGTTGGAGTTGCATGCTGCAAAATGCCACTAAAGTTGCAAGTTGCAGAATATTAGCATGACTCCACTAGCAGAGACAAATAAAATGTATACTAATATAAATATTAGTTATCGCTAATATAGACGTATCAAGTTGTGTTTAGTGGTGTGTCATGGCGGTGATACAGAGGGCCATTAAGCCCCCCGGCAACAGCCCCATCCCCAGGACCAATAGACTATTCGCACTCAGGGCGACTTTGAGGTCGATATCGGCAGAAATGGCCTGTGTGTCTTCGGGTTTGTCAAAGTACATCAGCTTGATGATGCGCAGGTAATAGTAGGCACCAATGATCGAAAAGATTACCGCCACAATTGCCAGCCAGAGCAAATTACCCGTCGCCACGACTTCTTTGAGAACGGATAACTTGGCCCAGAATCCAAGGAATGGGGGTACACCCGCCATAGAGAACATAAAGATCAGCATCATAAATGCAGCCCATGGGCTACGGTCATTTAGCCCTTTGTAGTCAGCGAGGTTATCTGCCTCAAAACCTTTACGGCTCAACAGGACAATCATTCCAAAACCACCGAGGCTCATCAGGGCATAGGAGAGGGCATAAAACATCGAGGCGGCAAAACCGGTTTGCTGACCGGTCAAGACACCCAGCATCAGAAAACCGACATGCGATATACCGGAATAGGCCAGCATACGCTTTAGATTGCCCTGGGCAATGGCAACGATATTACCTATCCCCATGGAGGCAATCGCCAGGATGATCAGGATATCCTGCCAATGCGGCTGTAGCACCAGCAAACCATCCACCAACAAGCGCATCAACATAGCAAAAGCAGCAATCTTCGGTGCACTGGCGATGTACAGCGTTACCGAGGTCGGTGCACCGTGATAAACATCCGGAACCCACATGTGGAAAGGTACCGCACCTAGTTTGAAAGCCACCCCCACGATCATGAATACCATACCAAAGACCATTAATGGTTGATTTGCGACCGCAGCCGCCTTATGGCTGATCTCACCCAGATCCAGGCTGCCGGTGACGCCATAGATCATGGACATCCCATACAGCAGCATCCCGGAGGCAATCGCACCCAGCACAAAATATTTCATCGCCGCTTCTGAGGCAGTCTCGGAATCACGTTGCATGGCCACCATGGCATACATTGACAGGGACAACAATTCCAGACCCAGATACACGGTCAGCATATTATGGGCCGAGATCAGGATCATCATGCCCAGCACGCCAAACAGCCCCAGCACGTAAAACTCACCCTTGAACATTTCCCGCTGGCGAAGATAGTCCTTGGCGTACAGGAAGACGATAAATACGGCTACATAAACCCCCATCTTCAACACATCTGACATGGCATCGCGGATGAAAGTATTATTGAAGGTGAACTGTGTTTCACCACCGGTAAAAGTACTCAGTGTCAGAATAAAGACAATCAACAAAGAGGCCTGAGATAATAGATAGGTGACGATTCGGTTATGTTGTTCTACGAACAGATCAACCACGAGGATTAAACAGGCCAGTCCAAGCAGGGTAATCTCGGGGATGGCAGGTATAATGTTGGGTGCGACTAAATTCATTCAGGCTGACCTTATCTAAGTAACTCTATAATTTGCTCTGCGTCATGTGTGCCACCAGATTGACCACACTGGCGTCCATCACTTGCAGCAAGGGTGCCGGCCATATACCGAACAACAACACCATAAACGCGAGGATGGCCAGAAACATAAATTCGCGGCGGTTGATATCCTGCAGTTTGGCAACACCATCGTTGGTCACGTCACCGAAAATAACCCGTTTGACCATCCACAGCGTATAGGCAGCACCGATAATCAAGGTGGTAGCCGCCAGGAATGCAAACCAGAAATTGGCCTTGAAACTGCTCAGGATCACCATGAACTCACCGACAAAGCCCGAGGTGCCAGGCAGGCCGGTATTGGCCATCGCGAATAACACCATGAACGCGGCAAACACCGGCATGGTATTCACGACACCGCCATAGTCCTTGATCATACGGCTGTGCATACGGTCATACATGACCCCTACGCACAGGAACAAGGCGCCGGAGATAAAGCCATGGGAAATCATTTGCACCATGCCGCCTTCGATGCCCATCACCACACCCTTGTACTCACCGGTGTTGGCGTAGATCCGCCAGGCGATAAAAAAGCCCAGCGTGACAAATCCCATGTGTGCGATCGAAGAATAAGCAATCAGTTTCTTCATATCCTGCTGTATCAGTGCCACAAAACCGATGTAGACCACGGCGATGAGTGATAGACCAATCATCAACCAGTCGAGTGAATGACTGGCGTCGGGGGTGATCGGCAGTGAAAAACGCAGGAAACCATAGGCACCGAGCTTCAGCATGATGGCCGCCAGAATGACCGAACCACCAGTCGGCGCTTCTACGTGGGCATCTGGCAACCAGGTATGCACCGGCCACATCGGGACCTTGACGGCAAAGGCAAGCAAAAAGGCGATGAATACCAGGGTCTGCGGACCCAGGCCAAACTTATATTGATGATACGCCAGGATCTCGAAACTGCCCGTCTTGAAGTACAGATACAGCAAGGCGATCAGCATGAAGACCGATCCAAAGAAGGTATACAGGAAAAACTTGATAGTGGCGTATACCCGGTTTGGACCGCCCCATACCCCGATAATAATAAACATGGGGATCAGCATGGCTTCCCAGAAGACATAAAACAGGGCGGCATCCAGGGCGGCAAACACACCATTCATCAGACCTTCCATGATGAGGAAGGCAGCCATATATTGCGACTGTTTGAACTTGATCACTTCCCAACCGGCAACAATCACAATCACCGTCATAAAGGTCGTCAGTAAAATCAGTGGCATGGAAATGCCGTCAACGCCCAGGTGATAGTTGATATTGAAGGCGCTGATCCAGCGGGTGTTTTCCTGAAACTGCATCAGGTGCGTTCCAAGATGGAAATCGCTATATAGCGGGATAGACAGGATAAACGTCAGAATGGCCACCAGCAGCGACAAACCACGGGCCTGCATCGGGCGCGACTCGTTTGCTGTCGCCAATACGGCTATACCGCCGATAATCGGTAACCAGATAACCAGGCTTAAAATTGGCCAATCAACAAACATTGAGTTTACCTTTTCTTAAAATTAACGTAGTACAAATACAGCCAACAGGAACATCAGTCCAAAGATCATCGCAAAGGCATAGTTGTAGAGAAACCCGGTCTGTATACGCCGGACAATGCCGGAAATTATACCCACGGTTCTGGCGGTACCATTAATGATGACGCCATCAATGACCCGCACATCCCCATTCTGCCATAACACTTTACCTAACAGACGGCTACCACCGGCAAACACAATTTCATTAAACCTGTCTGCATAGTATTTATTATCCAGCACCTGATGCACAAACCTCAGCTTTTCCTGGATGATATTTGGAATATCGGGCCGCTTCATATACAGGAACCAGGCCAGCGCCACACCGGCCGCCGCAAACCAGAATGGCAGAGTCAACAGCGAATGGAACATCATGCTAAATGGACCGTGGTATTCCTCGGCCAGGGCTCCCAGTACATCGTGTTTCGGCAAAACGGTGATGGCCCCTTCAAAGAAATCACCAAAGGCCATATCACCGACATAGATGAAACCAATAATAACGGAGGGAATCGCCAGCAGGATCAGTGGTATGGTGACGACCCACGGTGTTTCATGCAGGTGTGAACGGGTATGTTCATCCATCCTTTCCTTGCCATGGAACACCAGGAAGTACATACGGAAACTGTACAGTGCGGTGATAAATACCCCGCTCAATACCGCCGCATAGGCAAACCCTGCACCTGGTATGTGAGAATGACCGACCGCTTCAATAATCGAATCCTTGGAATAAAATCCGGCAAACCCAGGTGTGCCGATCAGGGCCAATGAACCGATCAGAGACGTGATCCAGGTGATCGGCATGTACTTGCGCAGACCGCCCATCTTGCGCATATCCTGCTCGTGGTGCATAGCGATGATCACCGAACCCGCGCCGAGGAACAGCAGCGCCTTGAAGAAGGCGTGGGTCATAAGATGGAAAATTCCGGCCGCATAGGCCGAGGCCCCCAGGGCCACGGTCATGTAACCCAACTGTGAAAGCGTTGAATAGGCCACGACGCGCTTGATATCGTTTTGCACCAGCCCCAACAGGCCCATAAAGAAGGCGGTAATCGCGCCAATGATGATCACCACACTCAGCGCCGTTTCGGATAATTCGAACAAGGGCGACATTCTGGCCACCATATAGATACCTGCCGTCACCATGGTCGCGGCGTGGATCAGGGCCGAGATCGGTGTCGGGCCTTCCATGGAATCAGGCAGCCAGACATGCAGAGGGACCTGGGCCGATTTACCCATGGCGCCGATGAACAGGCTGATACAGATCAGGCTCAGCACCGACCAGTCGCTGCCGGGAAATACCTGTATGGTCTTGCCCACCACCGGCCCGGTATTGGCAAAGACTGTTGCATAATCCAGGGTACCGAAGTACATCAATACCCCGGCAATACCCAGCAGGAAGCCAAAGTCCCCAACGCGATTGACCAGGAAGGCCTTCATATTGGCGTAGATCGCCGATTCCTTCTTAAACCAGAAACCGATCAACAGATAGGAGATCAGGCCGACGGCCTCCCAGCCAAAGAACAACTGCATGAAGTTGTTGGACATCACCAGCATCAACATGGAGAAGGTAAACAGGGCGATATAGCTGAAGAAGCGCTGATAGCCTGGGTCATCATGCATATAACCGATGGTATAGATATGCACCATCAGTGAAACAAAGGTCACCACGACCATCATCATGGCCGACAGTTTATCGATCAGGAAGCCAACCTCAAACCGGACACCGTCACTCACCAGCCAGGTGTAAACCGTACCGTTAAACGGTTTCGCTCCATCGATCACCATATGTTTAAAGACTATCATCGACAGGATACAGGCAACGGCCACACCGATAATGGTTGCCCAGTGAGCACCGGCCCGTCCAACCTTCTTGCCAAACAAGCCGGCAATGATCGAGCCGATCAACGGCGCCAGTACGATCCAGATATAAATGGTCTGCATATTATCCGGCATGTTTTATCCTTTCAGGGTATCCAGGTCGTCAACATTGATAGTGCGTTTGCTGCGGAACAGCACCACCAGAATCGCCAGGCCGATGGCTGCCTCGGCAGCGGCTACAGTCAGAATGAAAAATACAAACACCTGTCCTGCGGTATCACCCAGATAATGGGAGAAGGCGATAAAGTTCATGTTCACGGCCAACAGCATCAGTTCAATGGCCATCAATAGAATGATCACGTTCTTTCTATTCAGAAAGATACCCGCCACGCTCAGGCAAAACAGGATTGCCCCGAGTATGAGGAATTCAGAAAGTGCTATCATATTCTTGTCATCCCCTATTTCTTTTGCTCGGCATTCATCGAAACCAGACGGACACGGTCATCGCGTTTAACGGCAATCTGCTCTTCGGGTTTCTGGTATTTGGTTGTCGGGCGGCGACGCAGGGTCAGCGCAATCGCTGCCACAATGGCCACCAGCAGAATCACCGCTGCAATCTCAAACGGATAGACATATTTGGTATACAGCACCAGTCCCAGTTCACGGGTATTGTTATAGTTGGCCACATGCCTAACAGGTTCGGCAAATTTTGCCAGACCGAAATTTTTTGAACCAACCATACTGATCAGCATACCGGCCATAACAACCGCGATAACCGCCCCAAATGGCAGATAGCGGATAAAACCTTCCCGTAATCTGGCAATATTGATATCCAGCATCATCACCACGAACAGAAACAGCACCATCACCGCACCGACATAAACCAGCACCAGGGCGATGGCCAGAAACTCTGCTTCCAGAATCATCCAGATAATTGCGCTGCTGAAAAAGGTCAATACCAGGAACAGCGCTGCCTGCACCGGGTTTCGCACAGTAATCACCATGGTGGCACTGGCAACCATCACCAGTGCAAAAAAATAAAATACGAATTTTTCAATACCCATAAAATCATTCAACCTGTTTAGCGATATGCCGCATCCTGTTTACGAGCCGCGGCGATTTGCGCCTCATATTTATCACCCACTGCCAGCAGCTTTTCCTTGGTCATATACAGATCACCGCGCTCTTCACCGTGATACTCAAAAATATGTGTCTCAACAATCGAATCGACCGGGCAGGACTCTTCACAGTAGCCGCAGAAGATACACTTTGTCAGGTCGATATCATAGCGGGTGGTCCGGCGTGTGCCGTCAGCACGCTGCTCGGATTCGATAGTTATCGCCAGTGCCGGGCAAACAGCCTCACATAATTTGCAGGCGATACACCGCTCTTCACCGTTCGGATAACGACGCAAGGCGTGCAGGCCGCGAAAACGATTCGATAACGGGGTCTTGTCTTCTGGATATTGCTGGGTGACCTTGCGAGCAAACAGGTGTCGGCCGGTCACGGCCATGCCCTGCCTCATTTCGGAAAGCAACAAACTCTTTAAATAACGGATAATGCCATTCATAATTACTCGTGTGCCCCTTATGCCGCATTCCACCATGGACCGACCCGGCCCAGAACCATCAGACCGATGACCAGCAACCAGACGATGGTGATTGGAATAAATACCTTCCAGCCCAGGCGCATGATCTGATCATAACGATAGCGGGGGAATGTCGCCCGCAGCCAGAGGAAGTGAAATAGAATGAAGGAGATCTTGATCAGCAACCAGTGCATACCGCCACCTAACATAGCCCCCAACACCGGGATTGTGAAGATATACTCGGGCAGGATTCCCTGTAGCGGCGAGAGCCAGCCGCCCAGGAACATGATTGATGTCAGGGCGGCGATCAGGATCATATTGGCATATTCCGCGAGGAAGAACACGGCAAAGGCCATCCCGGAATACTCGACGTGGAAACCGGCGACGATCTCGGATTCGCCCTCGGCCACGTCGAACGGGGCACGGTTGGTCTCCGCGACACCCGAAATAAAATAGATGATAAACAGGGGTAACAGGGGTAACCAGAACCAGTGGATCACACTACCCGACTGGGCGCGAACGATGTCACCTAGGTTCAGGCTGCCTGCCGCCATCAGCACACCCACCAGGGCAAAACCCATGGCAATTTCATAGGCAACGATTTGCGCCGCCGAACGCATGGCACCGAGCAAGGCATATTTTGAGTTGGAGGCCCAGCCTGCGATGATCACGCCATATACACCGACGGAAGTCACCGCCAACAAGTAAAGTAACCCGGCATTGATATTCGCCAGCGCCATACCATCACTAAACGGAATCACCGCCCAGGCGGCAAGCGCCGGGGCAATGGATAACACAGGGCTGATCAGGAACAGGTATTTATTTGAGCCGGTCGGAACAATGATTTCCTTGAACATCAGCTTCACGGCATCGGCGATGGGTTGCAACCAACCCTTGGGCCCAACCCGGTTCGGGCCAAGACGAACCTGCATATAGCCGATGATCTTGCGTTCCGCATAGGTCAGATAGGCCACACACAGCATCAAGGGCAAACTGATGGCAACGATTTTCAAAATGATCAGCGTCATCGTCTGCACGGCGAGCGGCAGGCTGGTAAAAATTGCTGTGACCCATTCAAACATATGTATACCTGACGTTACGTCTTTTAAAATATCTAACTCTTGGCCAGTTCAACCGGCCCGTAACTGCTGCCGAGATGCTCACTGCCAACAACTCCCACCGGTACCATGACACAATGCTCCGGTACGTCATCATCGATTACTACCGGCAACACCGTCTGCACCCCACCCTGTACAAGAATACCCTGTGCGGAGCCGTTCAACTTGGTCCCGGCCAGGGTGCTGGCACTGATATGCATGGCCGCGACAACGGCATCCCTGGTTTGCTGCAATGAGGGGGAACGGCGCACAATATTGTCCGTGGCATAGATCGGTAGTTGCCCTATTCTGGTCAGTTGGCCGGTAGCCTTTTTCAGGTTAGCGGGCTTGCGCCATTCTGTGCGCGAAGACGCTACAATATTTGCGCATTGTGCCTGACACTCGTCGCGGACTTCTTCGGCCGACATATAATCAAAGCCTTTTAGTTCCAGCAAATTACCCAGTACACGTAAAACCTTCCAGGCCGGTTTGGCATCACCCATGGGTTTGACACTGGCCGAGAAGCTCTGCCAACGGCCTTCAATATTGACAAAGGTGCCGGGTGTCTCGGTAAAAGTTGAAACAGGCAGAATGACGTCGGCATATGACTTCATTGTGTCGGTGATATAAGGCGATAGACAAATAACAAAATCACTTTCCTGCAACTTGAGCAGGGCATTGACCGGGTCCACACTATCGTACTCCGGCTCCAGATTTAACAGTAACAGCCCATTTAATGCCTCACCCAGCATGTCGCGACTGTTCATCCCTGCCTGGGCTAATGTAGCACCTGCCGGTCCACGATGTGGAATCGCACCGGCCAGATAGGCGCCACTGCTGTTTGCCCCGGCCGGCAGATAACCAAGTTGAGCCCCACTCTGCTGTGCGATCACGTTAGCCAATGCACGGATCGTGGCAAACTCGGGTTGGTTCATCACCTGGGTGCCAATCAGTACGGTTGCCTTGTCCGCCGAATGCAGATATTTGGCAATATTGACATGTGCCTCCTGTGCCTCGGTGTTTGCTAACAGTTCAGTGAGTCCCGCCGGCGCGGTCTCACCGCTGACCGACAATAAGGCCTTGCAAATAGCTGCCATTTCCCAGCCTATATTGGCCGGGCTGGCGACAATATTTTCAGCCATCGGGAAATTGAATTCATAACTCAATGTGTTGACAAACATCATCCGCGCGCCCTTCAGGGCGGCTTTGCGCAGACGATGGGCAATGATCGGTTGATCCTTGCGGATATTTGAACCGATCAACAAAGCCGCATTGACATTTTCCAGGTCGGCAATCGACTGCCCCAGGTTGGGCATAAGCGGCTCGATATCCTGATCGCTGAAATCCATCTGGCGCGTGCGGTGGTCGATATTATTCGACCCCATTCCACGCATGAGTTTCTGTAGCAGGTACAGTTCCTCGACTGTAGAACAGTTGCTACCGATAGCCCCCAGTTTGTTCACCCCGTTAGCCTGTTTGGCGCGTTGCAAACCTTCCGCGGCATAGGAAAGCGCGGTCTCCCAATCGACGTGTTTCCAGGTCTTACCCTGCTTGATCATCGGTGACTCGGCGCGATCATTACTATAAAGACCGGAGTAACTAAAGCGATCCCGATCCGATAGCCAGACCTCATTAATCGATTCATTCTCACGGGGCAGTACCCGCATGACTTTGTTGCGCCGCACCTCGACGATCAGGTTTGAACCGACACAGTCGTGTGGTGAGATACTGTTATGTTGCTGGTTTTCCCAGGGGCGTCCGGTATAACGATAAGGCTTGGAAGTCAGGGCCCCCACCGGACAAAGATCGATCACATTACCGGACATTTCGGAATCGATAGTGGATTCCACATAGGTACCGATCTCGGTGTGTTCGCCACGGCCGGTGGCACCCATCTCGCGGATACCGGCGATCTCTTCACCGAAACGTACACAACGCGTACAGTGAATACAACGGGTCATGTCGGTGGCGATCAACGGGCCGATATTCTTTTCGCGTATGACACGTTTCTTTTCCGCAAAACGGCTGACGGGACTGCCGAAACCCATGGCGATGTCCTGCAACTCACACTCACCACCCTGGTCACAGATCGGGCAATCGAGCGGATGATTGATCAGCAGAAACTCCATTACACTCTGTTGCGCCTCAAGTGCCCTGGCGGATTTGGTCTGCACCTTCATGCCTTCGGTAACCGGTGTGGCGCAGGCCGGCAAGGGCTTGGGGGCCTTTTCGACATCCACCAGACACATGCGGCAGTTGGCGGCTATCGACAGCTTCTTGTGATAACAGAAGCGCGGGATAGTGATCCCGGCGGCATCGGCCGCTTCAATCACCATGCTGCCTTGCGGCACCTGTAATTTGATACCGTTAATCTCTATGTTCAGCGTGTCTGTCATGTCTGTCGTTAAACCTTCACCTAAACCATGCACTTGCGGTGTTCAATGTGATACTCGAATTCCTTGCGGAAATGCTTCAGAAAACTTGCCACTGGCATCGCGGCGGCATCGCCCAGGGCACAGATGGTCCGACCGGCAATCCGGCTCGCCACATCGTCCAGCAGGTCCAGGTCTTCCGCACGCCCCTGGCCGTGTTCGATACGGTGCACCATTCTCGCCAGCCAGCCGGTGCCTTCCCGACAGGGAGTGCATTGCCCACAGGACTCTTCGTAATAAAAGTGTGACAGGCGGGCCAGGGTCTTGACCATGCAGGTGGTCTCATCCATCACGATGACCGAGCCTGCGCCGAGCATAGTGCCCGCCTTGGACAGCGAGTCATAATCCATATCCAGATCCATCATGATCTTGCCCGGTACCACTGGTACCGATGAACCACCGGGTATGACTGCCTTCAGTTTATGACCGTTGCGTACCCCGCCGGCCATTTCCAGCAGTTTCGAAAACGGCGTACCGAGCGGTACTTCAAAATTGCCCGGCTTGTTGACGTGGCCGGACACGCAAAATAATTTCGTCCCGCCATTATTCGGTTTACCCATTTCAAGGAACCACTTGCCGCCCTTTTCCAGGATCACCGGCACCGACGCCAGACTCTCGGTGTTATTAATGGTCGTAGGACGGCCATACAGACCAAAACCTGCCGGGA
Organism: Chromatiales bacterium; assembly: GCA_024641465.1. Taxonomy (GTDB): domain Bacteria; phylum Pseudomonadota; class Gammaproteobacteria; order UBA6429; family Thiohalophilaceae; genus JAHEDB01. Next base: position 25,684 of record JAHEDB010000001.1, read on the forward strand.
ACGGTGGTTTGAAGCGGGGCTGGCCCTTCTTACCTTCGATGGATTCGAGCAGAGCGGTCTCTTCGCCACAGATGTAGGCACCAGCCCCAAGGTGAGTGGCCAGATCAAAATCCACACCGGAACCCTTGATGTTCTTGCCGAGCAGACCGGCCTGATAGGCCTCCTGCAGGGCCGCTTCAAAGCGCTCGTAGGGTTCCCAGAATTCACCGCGGATATAGTTGTAACCCTGAGTCGCGCCGATACAATAACCGGCAATGGCCATCCCCTCGATCAACTGGTGGGGATTGAAGCGCAGGATATCCCGGTCTTTGCAGGTACCCGGCTCGCCTTCGTCCGAGTTACAGACAATGTACTTCTGGCCGGGGGCATTACGCGGCATGAAACTCCACTTCAGACCGGTGGGAAACCCCGCCCCACCGCGACCACGCAAAGCAGAAATTTTCAGTTGTTCGATCAATTCTTCCGGCGGGGTTTTATTTTGCAGAATGCGTTTCCATACCTGATAGCCGCCCACACTCTGGTAACTTTCCAGGGTCCACGGTTTATCAAGATGTAACGTTCTGAAACAAACCTCATTTGCCATATCAGATTCTGCCTGTCTTGAATTAGTTTAAACTGCTCAAAATTTTATCGATCTTCGCCGGGGTCAGCTTCTCATGATAAGTGTCACCGATCTGGATCACCGGGGCATCCACACAGGCGCCGAGGCATTCCACTTCCTTGAGGGTGATCCGACCATCGGGGGTGGTTTGCCCGAGCTTGATCCCCAGACGGCTTTCAAGATGATTGACGATCTCATCCGAGGCACACAACATGCATGAGATATTGGTGCAAACGCAGATCTTGTGTCGGCCGACCGGCTTCAGCTCATACATGGAGTAGAAGGTCGCCACTTCATAGACCGCGATGGACGGCATCTCAAGATACTCCGCCACGGCATCCATCAGTTCATCGGTCAGGAAGCCGCCATTCTGGTCCTGCACGATGCGTAACGCCGCCATCACTGCCGACTGTTTTTGATTCGCAGGATACTTGGCAACCCAGCGATCAATATCGTCACGCGAAACCTGCTTGATCAGGTCCAGCTTGCTCTGTTTCTTACTACACGGTGTTGTCATCGATCAATTTCTCCGAACACGACATCCATGCTGCCAATGATGGCTACCACGTCGGCCAGCATGTGGCCGCTGGCCATTTCATTCATGGCTGACAGATGGACAAAACCCGGCGCACGGATCTTCAGCCGATAGGGTTTGTTGGCGCCATCGGTCACCAGATAAATACCGAATTCACCCTTGGGATGCTCAACCGCAGCATAGGCCTCGCCGGCCGGTAAGGTATAACCCTCGGTAAACAGCTTAAAGTGATGGATCAGGGACTCCATATTGCCCTTCATCTCTTCACGCGGTGGCGGTGTGAACTTGTGATCATCGAGCATCACCGGACCGGGGTTCTTGCGCAACCAGTCGATACACTGTTTAATAATGCGATTGGACTGGCGCAGTTCCTCGACGCGCACCAGATAACGATCATAACAATCGCCATTAACCCCTACCGGGATATCAAACTTCACTCGGTCATAGACTTCATAGGGTTGCTTCTTGCGCAGGTCCCATTCGACACCCGAGCCGCGCAGCATGGCGCCGGTAAAGCCGAGTTGCTTGGCGCGCTCCGGTGAGACAACACCGATACCGACGGTACGCTGTTTCCAGATACGATTGTCGGTCAGCAGGGTTTCATAATCGTCGACATAACCCGGGAAGCGATTGGTAAAGTCCTCGATGAAGTCGAGCAGTGAGCCCCGACGGTTTTCGTTCAGACGTTTGACATCCTTCTCATTCTTCCACTTGGACAGTTCGTACTGTGGCATCTGGTCCGGCAGGTCGCGATATACACCACCGGCACGGTAATAGGCGGCATGCATGCGTGCGCCGGATACCGCCTCATACATGTCCATCAGGTCTTCACGTTCGCGGAAGCAGTACAGGAATACGGTCATCGCGCCGATATCCAGCGCATGGGTGCCGAGCCACATCATGTGGTTGAGGATACGGGTGATCTCGTCAAACATGACACGGATATACTGGGCCCGGATCGGGACTTCCACGCCGAGCATTTTTTCCAGCGCCAGCACATAACCATGCTCATTGCACATCATCGAGACATAGTCGAGGCGGTCCATATACGGGAGGCTTTGATTAAACGGCTTGGACTCTGCAAGTTTCTCCGTGCCGCGATGCAGCAGACCAACATGCGGGTCGGCGCGTTCGATCACCTCACCGTCCATCTCCAGTACCAGTCGCAACACACCGTGCGCCGCCGGATGCTGTGGGCCAAAGTTGAGGGTGTAATTACGAATCTCGGACATGGCTTAACTCTCTTCTGGCATCCGGCCGGTGTAACGATGGTCATCGCGCACGACACGTACCTGATTGACACGCGGCTCGATGGTCACAGGTTGATATATGACTCGGCGTTTTTCCGGGTCATAGCGCATCTCGACATGTCCGGTGAGCGGGAAATCTTTGCGGAAGGGATGGCCGATAAAACCGTAATCGGTCAGGATGCGTCGCAGGTCGGGATGACCGTCGAACACGATACCAAACAGGTCAAAGGCCTCGCGCTCATACCAGTTGGCGGAACTCCAGATATTCACCACCGAATCCACTACCGGCATCTCATCATCGGCAAAGACCTTTACACGCAGGCGATGATTGTGTTTGATGGAAATCAGGTGATAGGCAACCGCGAAACGCGGCCCCTGCCAGATACCGTCACCATATTCGCTGTAGTCCACACCGGACAGATCAATCAGTTCTTCAAATTTGAATTCGGCCTCATCGCGCAGGGCCGTCGCAACCTGCTGCAACTGCGCCTTGTCCACCACGATATTGGCCTCACCGAAATGCACGCTTGAACCGGTGATCGCATTTCCGAAACGGCTGGTCAGGGATTCAATCAGATTCAGATAATACTCAGACATTCAATCGATTACTCTTATATATAGTATTAGCGGGCAATGGTATTGGTACGGCGAATCTTGTTCTGCAACTGGATGATGCCGTACAACAGGGCCTCGGCCGTGGGCGGGCAGCCTGGTACATAGATATCAACCGGCACAACCCGATCACATCCACGCACCACCGCATAGGAGTAGTGGTAGTAGCCACCGCCATTGGCGCACGAACCCATGGAGATCACCCAACGGGGCTCGGCCATCTGGTCATACACCTTGCGCAGCGCCGGCGCCATCTTGTTGACCAATGTACCGGCGACGATCATTACATCGGACTGACGCGGGCTGGGTCGAAACACAACCCCCATCCGATCCATATCATAACGGGAGGCGGCGGCCTGCATCATCTCGACCGCGCAACAGGCCAGACCGAAGGTCATCGGCCACATCGAGCCGGTGCGTGCCCAGTTGATCAGTTTGTCCGCGGTGGTGGTAAACACACCTTCGTTAAAGGTACCTTCTATTCCCATTCAAGGGCCCCTTTCTTCCACTCATAGATAAAACCAATAACCAGTATCCCCAGAAAGATCGCCATGGCGGTATAACCGAACATGCCGATATCGGTCAGCACCACGGCCCAGGGGAATAAAAAGGCAATCTCTAAATCGAAAATAATAAACAGGATGGCGACGAGGTAATAGCGCACGTCGAATTTCATGCGGGCATCTTCAAATGCCTCGAATCCGCACTCGTAGGGGGAAAGCTTTTCACTATCGGGACGATTGGGCGAAAGGATGAAACCCAGCACAATCATGATACCGCCGATGGCGATGCCAACGACCATGAAAACCAGAACTGGAAGATAATTCTCCAGCATATAATTCCTCTCTCCCCTTTGTGGCGTTGCTATTTTATGTCAACAGCAAATTAGTATTTTGTTTCTCGCCTGAGCACTAAAGGCTAGTCAGTCTAGGCAGACTGCAAGATCGTGTCAAGTTTAGTTCCTAATGAAAAAGATAATAAAAACATCAACATACTTAATTTGCTGGGGGTATAAAAAATTTCGGTGTAAAAAAATAAATACAATACAGCACCTTCGCACAATAAAACACGTTATGCAGGATCAAATTAATTCATCCTTGTAGCTTTGGTCTGGCGTTCAGACAACACCCATCGATAATTTCAGTTACGGTTCGTTCTTTTCATAAGCATATAAGCCTTCACTAATACTCAACATTCTATCTGAGCGGTGTGTACGGATTACTGATGTATGTCAACTGGACATGTGTTGCTGATGTAACAGCCAGATCATTTTATGGTTATTACCATAAACAAGCGCGACAAGCTGTCATGGGAAAATCACGCCTGACCAGAGGGGATCGCCGGGTGAATTAACTCAAACTAACCGATGCGCCTGAGTATCTGTACCCGCCGGTTATAGGCATCGACGATATATATATAGTATCCTGATGTCGCAATTCCACTAGGGATATTAAAGAGCCCGGGGCCCGTTCCCGCGCCACCAATGGGCAGCAGGAAGTGTCCGCCCTTGTCGTAGATCAGCAGGTGATCAAAATGGGCATCAACTATATATATAGTGTCCTGGTCATCCAGCGCGATACCCTTTGGTTTACTGAACTCACCCAAGCGATCACCCAGCTTTCCAAAGTGGCTCTTTGGGCGGTGCAATTTATCAAAAATCTGTACCCGAAAGTTCATGCTGTCTGTGACGTACAAATTGCCCTGCCGGTCGAAGGCCAGGTGGGTCGGGTAATTGAATTTGCCCGTTCCGGCCCCACGCTTGCCAAATTGCCCGAGTTTTTTACCTGACGGGTAATAGATATGGATATTGTGCCCCAGGGTATCGAGCACATAAATATTGCCCGTGACCGGTTGGACCGCGATATCGGTCGGCCGAAGCCAGGCCTTGTCCGTTATCCGGCCCAGGCTATCACCCGTTGCTGAAAGGCGGTAAATCACCCGCGCCTCGGAATCACTAACCAGGATCTCTCCCTGTGCGGTCAAGGCCGTCCCTAGCGGACTGATCAGTCTATCCTCCCCCACTTGCTGAATAAATCGATAATCATCATTTGTTGCGCCGATGATATGTATCGCGGCGGCGCCAGGATCGGTCACCACCATCAGCCCCTTGGCGGATACGGCGATATCGTGAGGTCTTTTGAAGTGACGGCTTGGCTGATCGCCAAACAGGAAACTCGTCAGCTGGGATAAAAGACCCTCGTTTTGGGTTTCCGCTTCACCATAGATCGACGTCACATATTCGAAGCGTGCCCTGGCGGGGGGCAAGGGCCAGCGGCTCGGTATCTGACTGGCCGCCGCCGGTTCGGCAATCGCCGCCGTTGACAGCGTGGCCATCCACATAGCAGTCAACAGGCCAAACTGACCAAAGATATTAAAGTATAGTTTCATGGATAGGGTAGCCAGGCTTCCGGGGTGCGGCGGAAGATCTGCAGGCGTGATGAACCCATTTCGGAAGTGAACAGCCGTTGCCGGGACTGGTCAAAGCTGATATCAGTCAGTTCAACAAATTTCCCCCTGCCTCGGCCCAGGGCGCCAAGGCTGAGTATTTTCTGCCCGGCAGTATCCAGTACCACTACCTGACTCCGCTCCCTGTCGGCGATATAGATCACGTCGGTTTTTTCCACACCAATGGCCACCGGTTCACGAAAATACTCTTTATCCAGCTCGATGGTCTGCAACCAGGCACCGTGTGGACTGAATTTCTGAATGCGCCGGGTGATAGCCTCCAGAATATAGAGGTTACCATCCATATCAGCCGTCAGGTCAGACAGCCCTGAGAAACGTCCCCTGTCCTTACCCTGTTCGCCAAACATATAAAGAAATACCCCACTCAGGCTAAACACATAGACCCGGCCCTGAAAACTATCTGCAACATAAAGGCGTTGCCTTATCTCATCCACCGCGAGCCGGTCCGGGCGAGTCCACAGTAATGCCGCACCGAACTGGCGAATAAACTGTCCGTTGTCCTGATACACAAGGACCTGCGCCTTGAGTGAGTCGAGCAGATAGATCCGTTTCATATCATCAACGGCGACATCCTTTATGGCCGTCACAGCCCTGCCATTAGTGTATTTCAGGGTGTTGACTGTGTTTCGATATCGATCAACCACATGGGCGCTGCCGCGATCCTGATCGACAACAACCATCAGGTCCCTGCTGGCGGCCACACGGTAGGGTCTGATCATTTGCAGGTTTTGCCCGCTACCAGTGGCTATTCCAATGTAAGCAGAGACGGCCTGGTTGATATCAACTGCTTGCTCATAGATCAGCCGTGCCGGGGTCGGTGGTAAAGGCCAAACCAGACCATCATCACCGGCCTGGGTGACCATTTGCAAAAATCCCTGACAGCCTGACAAACTCATGGCCAGCACTAAACCGGCCAGGATCATCAACCGTGTTTGCATGAGGGAGTAAGGCTTTGTCATATACTCTGGTTATTTCACCGCATTCTTTGCCTGCTTGCTCACGGAGTGACAGCGATTACAATCCGCGATAGGAAACGCCACCTTGCCGTGGCAGACACCGCAATACTCGCCACTATTGATTTTCTTCATAGTAATCGGGTTTCCACCCCGTTTCATCTGGAAAATATCGGGATGACAATTGCTACAATCCAGCCAGGCGGTATGTGCCTTATGCGGGAACAATACATTGTTCATTGTACCCGCTACCTCCATGGGTATGTTCATGTCCAGAGTAAACTGCTCCTTTGAACCAAACTGATCCGCCCGCGGGTTGATCTGGTGTTTGTTAAGTGCGGCCACCCAGTTAACCCCATTACCGAAGGTAGCCGTTGGCAATGTCTTGAGTGCCTCCAGCGGCGGTTGCAGATCATGTAAATCCGCTGCCGGATCATGCACACCATCATCGATCAACGCCTGGACCACGGCTTTCTCGCGTTTGAATCGATAAAAGTCATTGGGGTCCCGGCCGCGTTGTTTTGTTTCATATTTCTTTTCAATTTCCACCTTGGATTTCATGATCTTCTTGACCTGCGTCACGCGCGCGGTCTTATCGTCCTTGCCGGATGGCGCTTGTGTCTTTGCACTATCATCCTGCTGGATTTTTTCGGCTTCTTTCCTGACATCGTCCAAAGAAGGTACGACAGCCGAACTGCCGGCCGATGCATCCTGTGCCGCAGGTGCAACTATTGCCTTGTCACCACCGGTCTCCTGCTTGACGGCATCATCGGTAGTGGCGCAGGCGGTTACCGACATCAGTATCAACAGTAAAATACTTTTACGATTTTGTTTACATAACATAAGTATCACCTAGTTTTCTTTACTTGCTTATCTTTTTCTTCGGTGGCTGTCCCGGTATGACATCGATCACAATACACCGGCGCCCAGGCAATCTTGCCGTTATGACAGGCCCCGCAGAACTGGCCACCGGCAATCTTGTTCATATCTATATGATTAGCCTCACGTTTCATTTTAAATCCAAGCTGTTGATGGCAGACCAGGCAGCGGAAACGAATGCGATGAAACCAGTGCGGGAACACCGCCGGTCGCATACCGTTTTTTTCCGAGTAGTTATTTATCCGCACATCGCCGTATTCGGCCTTAGCCGTGGATATAAAGAGAAAAAATCCCAGCATAATGACGACCATCCCAATCACGCGATATATACATCGTGACATAATAAAAATACCTCCAAACCTATCATCTATTCCAAAAAGTAAAACCAGCCAGTTCTATGCAAGCCTTATAAAAACTTCAGCATAACTGCTATCCAATATATAACGCACAAAAATATAATCAGCACACCTCCGAATCCATTACTTATCACCAAAAGAAAAATCGCGCCGCACCTTTGCAAACCAAATCGAATCTTCCGTAACAATACCGCCAGTCTCGCTTTGCTTGCGCATAAATCCGGCTTCAGAAAACAATTTACCGAATTGATGGGTGAAACGCACATCAAACAGTTTATTATGTTCTTCAACTCCGCTCTGGTTTGTTCTGTTTTCCGTAAGGTATGAGCCACTGCATAAAACATTGCTGCCGAATACCGGGGTGACATAGTCAATCCGATTATAGGATGTATGTACTTCGGTATTTTCAGTCTGGGTGAATTCGGTAAATGTGGCGTTTTCCACATGCCCCTTGGTGTATGAAGAGCCGGCCTGTAGTTTAACTGTCGCCCGCTGTAATACCCTGTGCTCATAATTCAGGTAACTTCTGAATTGCTCGGAGTTGACGGTCATGTCGCTTTCCTGCTCCAAGGTGGTATAGGATACGTTTCCATTCAGACGTCCGCCCAGGACAGCGCCATCCAGGCGCAGGCCTTTTTCCTGTTGTACCGTCTTGGTTGCGTGGATATTGGATTGCCCGTTATAGCCATAATTCACGTCATAATACGGGCTCACCATCAGGCTACCCATCTGTAACCCCAGTTCCGCCCTACCGCCGGTTTGATTAAAAGAACCATCCTGCTGCTGGGTTTCGTTTGCTGATTCAATCTGCCTTGTAAAACGACCGCCGCTTAACCTGCCCTGTAATTCAAGACTGCCGAACAACACGGCCCTGGTGTAAGCCAGGCCGGATCGTTTGTCCCGACTGTTATAGGCTTCCCCGTTCAGATCGGTGTGCAATTCGTAGCCGCTGGCAAAGGCCGACAAATGATCGGTCAGGTTATAATCGATATTTACCCGTCCATCGCGGGCTTCGCGCCGGCTGGCTTCGTAATCGTCGAGAAAGTAATTGCCATATACGCCGATATTGACCCTTTTAGTCGGGTTCCACAGCATGGAAACATTATGGCTTCGGCTGTCCTGGTCGGAATATAATGGGTCGAATGTTGCATCCGGATTATCTGATTTACGCTGATAGTCGCTGTAAACCACGGAGGTTTGCAGCGTGTCCGATGGCCGGTACACCCAGGAACTGGTCAGGCGATTCGCCTGTGCGGAACGCGCCGTGTATTTCTCACTGTAATCACTGTTTTCATAGCGCAGGTTGGCTGTCAATCCCTCCCAGCGTTTGAACATGTTGATCCCGCCTGTGCTGCTGTCCTGTTCACTCAAAACAGAGACAAGATTACTGCGTGTGGTCTGACCGTAGTAAAACAGGTTAGTTGTCGGTAGTGTGTAAAAATCCAGTTTCAAATCGGCCCCATATAATTTTGTATCAATACTTGAGTCAGGACTCGTTTGCATAGTCACATCGGTATCGTTTTCGATTGCATACAAAGTCAGGGGAAAGGGACTATACGGAAATAACTTGCCATTGAACCGATATGAAGTCAGGCTTGTCGTGCTCTCGTCTGAATCCCGGACGGTATTGCTCTCCGACAAGGTCCCGCCAAGCCGGTAATCTGCCAACCACGGTCTGTATAGATAATCGGAATAGTCCAGATTGAGGCGCTGAGTCTGGTTTTTTGTCCTGACATCATTATTGTCTGACGTAGAGGTACGACCTTGCTGGGCACCAAGTTCAATATCACCACTGACTTCTCCGGCATAAACCGGCCGGTATAAAATGTTACTCAAGGTGACACATACTATACCCAAAAAGAAAAAGCATACCTGCCGAATCATCCGCAGCCACATACACATTGACAATACGCCTACCTCCCAACATATGTCGGGCCAGCACCGATGATGATTTTTGAATTATCCCGCAAACCCTGTCGCAGGTCGTCAAACCATTGCCGGTATTTCACCGTAAGCACGTCATTTTTGACCTGTTCACGGACCTCATCAAAACTAAAGGCCTGCTGCGGTACCGATTTGACTTTTTTCAACAATATATATCCATTCAGAGTAAACAACGGTTTTAAAATATCCCCATCGGCCAGCTTGTCTAGCCCTCGAACATCATAGCCACGCATACCCTCATGAATGGTCTTCTCGGTTATCTTCAGTCCGGCTTGTTTTTTGTAAGCGTCGAAACTTTTGCTTTTCCTGACCTCTTTGTATAGCGAATTGATCCGTTGACGTGCCTTGTCCCATTCCTGCTTGGTGGATGACGGAGGCATCTCAATCATTAACTCAACGGTCTTAATGGTTTTCGGCGAGCGGTATTTTTCACGGTGCTCGTTAAAATATGCCTCTACATCAACATCCTTCGGCATAGAGGCCTGTTTACCCTGCTCCCATAACTTTGTAATGACGTAGGATCGCCTAAGGTCTTCATGTAACCGATTCTTCACCTCCTCATCGGCCAGCGCGAGTTGCATCTGTTTATCTGCGGTATATTTCTCGCGATATTTTGCGTAGGTAAATTCCACCCATTGTTCATCCCAGCCTATACCGCGATGCAAGGCCTCGCGATAGAACAATTCCTTATCGACGATATTTTCAATCGCCTGTTTACGGATCGCCTGCCAGCGCTCCTTCGAGAGATTGTGATATTCAGCCACGGGTGCAAGCCGTTCGACTTCACGTGTCACTTCATCTTCGGCAATCGGCACACCATTGACAATCACAGTCGACAGGGTCTCGACCATATCGGCCTTTTCTGCCAGGACTGGACTGGACGCCAGACCGGCGAGGGGCAAGCCCCACGCCAGCACTAGCAACCAGCCGGCGACCAACACCGCCGGCCTGGGTTGAGACCGTTCCGCTACGCTTGCAGTCGTCATCACACCTTCCTCTTATTACTTGATGTGACAAACCGTGCAAAGGCTGCTATTGGCCACGGTGGTACGCAGGAATGAGGGGAAAGGCGCACCAGAGGATGTTCCATCAACCGAAGTCCCGTGTGGGTTGTGACAGGAAGCGCATTGCACCTTGGTGCCATACAGACGCACTTCATTATCTTCCAGTATGCCGTCTCCATCATCAAACCAGTCAAGTCGGGCATTGCCGGTACCGCGCGTCGCGGCGGGAGCATTAAACTTCGGATCGGTATTACCGATCGTCGGATAGACAATCGATACCGGGTGGTCATCCCGCAGATCGGTTCCCAGCAGGCGCACGTTGGGGTTACCGTTTTCATCGGAGGAAGGGAAAGTATTATTTGTACCGCTACGATTAAATACAAATCCGATGCGATTATTATTACCACCCAGGGTCGGATCCGATGGATCGATCCAGCCACCCACACCCGGTTTGTTGACCAACAGGTCAAGCGCAACGGTACCATCATGACAGCTCAGGCATGCCAGGGAAACGCCATCCGGTGCCGGGGCAACACCACCTACGCCACTGTCCAGTGTCGGGCTCTGATAGGATTGATAAGTGGCGGTGGTCACCCCACGGTTCCATAAGGGGGCATCCACATTATCGCGAGATTGCGAACCGTGCGGGGTATGACAAAACACACAAGTCTGGGTGGTGTCGAAACCGGTTCCACCATCACCGGTTATCTTGACATAATTCGCACCGGGATTGGTTGAACTCAAGTCATGCCGACTGCCAACCACCGATGCCGCCTGAACACCCCAGCCTGTTAACATACCAGCTGCGACAAAAATACCACCTGTTATTTGTAAAATTTTTGTTTTCATAATTACCTCCCGCGGTAACATTTACATTTTTTCTTCTCGTACTTCAGATTGCTGTTGAACGTCTTGCCGTATGAACTGCCAGACCTGAATACGGCGGTTATATTGGTCGGCGAAGTAGATTCGATCATTGCCATCGATCCACATGCCGGCCGGCAACCAGAACTCTCCCGCCCCCTTGCCCATGGTGCCGGCAAATAACAACAGTCGTTTGGTCTGGTCAAAAACCTGTACATTATTGAATGCGGAATCGATGACATAGATATGTCCTTCCGAATCCACCGCGATACCCTTGGGTCGGGCAAACGACCCTAGCCCGGTGCCGGCGGCGCCGAAACCGTCCAGGTATTTACCCTGGTGGTCAAAGATCTGCACCCGGAAATTGCCGGTATCGACCACATAGACATGGCCAGTAGCATCGCTACAGATATTGGTTGGGAAATTGAAATTACCCTTGTCGGCACCGCGTTTGCCAAAGTCGAACTGGTGCCGGCCTTTTGCATCAAACACACTGATGGCGTGATGCGGGCTATCCAGTGTACCGGTATTCACCACATAGATATGACCATTAAGCGGGTTTACCGTGATCCCGGTCGGCCGTGTCAATAGCTTCGGCCCACCCATGGCACGTTGATAGTTGCCCTTACTGTCATAAACGATCACCCGGGACTGATGGGCATCGGTAACATACACCATGCCTTGCTTGTCAACGGCCACTGCAATCGGCTTGTCAAGCCGACCGGCGCCTTCGCTGCCGAACACCTTAAAAGTTTTCTCGCCTTGATTAAACACCAGCAGTTTGCCGAGGATGGTATCCGTGACGTACACGGTCTTGTCGAAGGCGGCCACCCCATAGGGTTTGATCAGTGACACATCCTGCGCCATGCCGCCGACCAGTTGTTTGAAGTTATCGAAGGCGCTCTGTGGTTTGACATCCTTGCTGGAACGGATGCTCTCGACATATTTAAGTCGCGGCTGCTCCGGAGGCAGCGGCCAGACCCAGTGTTCATCCTGTTTTGTAACGGAACCACAGGCGGCAAGCAGGACAATACCACCCAACATCAGGACCAGTCTGGGTAAAATAGTCGGCTGGATATTCACTTGATATGGCATGTCACGCATAGCGCACTCCCCTGCAATCCAACACGCAAAAAGGGTTTGGTCTTGGCGTTATGTACGTCATGACAACTCGCGCACTCGACCCGCCCATTAAACAACTTCACGCCATTGGCGAATTCATCACTACCCGGGCGTGGATTAAACTGCTTGTCCTGCAACAGCGCCGGATAGGTGATCGATACCGGGTGATCGTCACTCAGGTCGTTACCAAAGGCAGCGATGCCCAGGTCATGGATGCCCTTGATATTCTCATTACCCTTGCGATGACACTGGCTGCATTGCGTGTCACCGCCGCCCCTGGCGATATGCATGTGCTTTTTCGGCAAGGCCTGTGTATCGCTGATCGGTGGCCGTTTCATTACGCGATCCACGGCTAGACTGCCGTCATGGCAGCTCAGACAGGCGAGGGTGATACCGGCGGGTTGAGAGATCGTTGCGTCGAGGGTGGGGCTTTGATACAGCTTGTATTCGGTTACCGGGTATTCGCGGTTCCACAGCGGGGCCTTGCCCTCTGAGGACTCGCTTACCGGACGGTGTGGTGTATGGCAATAAACACAGGTGCTCTGATAATTTTCAAATGCCACACCGACCATGACCCCGGTCCCGGCACGATTGTCCAGACTGGTGAGGTCGTGTTTGCTGCCCAGCATCGACATTGCCGAGCCGGTTTCTGTTACAGCAGCCAGTCCTGTCATCAAGACAAAGCCCAGCGCTGTTGACCTGTTACACCACATGCTATATCCATCACACCCGTAAAAAAAAATAATCAAGCCAAAAAATCATTTTTCCCTGTTTTTTTACTGTTCCGTGGGGACGGAAGGATAATCAATATTAGACATCGCTGTTATTGATCTGGATCAAGGTAAAATTGCATTACATTATTTAATTTCCGGATATAAATTTTCTTGATCTAGATCAAGAAATTGCTGGGGTTTCTGTAATCAAATCCCCCGCCCGTTCGGAACGGGAAAAATAACAATTTCAAATGAGGAATAAAAATATGGTATACCGCAGTAAAGTAATTCTGATAACCCTTGCCCTGGCAACATCACCTGCCGTTGTTTTTGCAGCTAACACCCATAACGGTAACAGCCTCTTTCAGGAAAAATGCGCTGTTTGTCATGGTAAGGACGGCCATGCCGTATTGCCTGGCGCACCCAACTTTGCCAAGGGTGAGCGTATGGAAAAGCCTGATAGCACGCTCAAGGCCACGATTACCAATGGGCTGAACGTCATGCCCCCCTTCAAGGGCGCCCTGTCAGATGCCCAGATGGGTGATCTGCTGGCCTTCATCCGCACACTCAGAAAATAGATCACTTCGGGTCCATGCTGGATATGGACCCGTTTTCTTTCATCATAATGAAATCCACCCCACCGGCTCAAAACAGGTTTATCAAACTGCTAGACACATGCTACGTACCTGCGTCTATCTGCCTGATAATCATCATGAATTACTTACCCTGTGCATCGCTCTATGCGGCCCCCCAGGAAGACATACTCAATACCCGGCACAATCTCTCGGTGAGTGGCAGCGGGGAGGTGCGCGCCACCAGTGAAAACCGCGTATGTGTCTTTTGTCATACGCCCCACCGTGCCGGTAATACCGAGTATCAGGCACCCTTGTGGAACCGTGAGTTGTCCAAGGTTTATTACAATGTCTATCAAAGTACCGCACTACAGGCCGGCCCGCTGGGCCAGCCCGATGGCAGTTCCCGACTCTGTCTGAGTTGTCATGATGGCACGATAGCCATCGGCAAGGTTAACAACCTGTGGGGACAAAGCCAGACTATCCAGATGAACGGCATAGCCAGCGATGGCACCATGCCACACGGCACCGGCGTACAAAGCGGTTTTACCCGCCGGCTGGGTTCAGATCTGACGAATGATCATCCCATCTCCTTTCGCTATGATGCGGCGCTGGCGGCCGCCGATGGTGAACTGCATATCCCACCTAATCAATATGTCCGCGCCCGCGTCCCGGGGGAGGCCCAGGTCTCCCTGCCACTGGATGAGGCCGAAAAGGTGCAATGCACCACTTGTCATAATCCGCATCTGGCCGGTGTCGATAAATTCCTGCGCTGGCCCCTTACCCAGACCAGCGATAGCGCCAGCAGCGGTACGGGCGCCATTCTTTGCCTGCAGTGCCATGACAAGCAAAGCTGGATCGGCAGCGCCCACCAATCCGCCACTATCGCCGATGAACAATATACGCCAGGCAATTATCTCGGTAAGGAAGGGCAGGTATGGCAACACGCCTGTCTGAATTGTCATGATACCCACACCGTGCAAGGCGCCAAACACCTGCTCAAGGAAGGCACCGATAGCCCCGCCAAACCCAAAAACGGCGGTAATCCGGCGCAGGAACAAACCTGTTATTTATGTCATAGCCCCGCCGGTGAAAGTGTCTTGAGCGTATTTCAAAATCGACCACCGAATATCAAGTCTGAATTCGCCAAGACCTATCACATGCCGATCACCGGCAATGAGCAGGGTATCATCGGAGAAAGCCACCGTATTGAAGATGCCGATCTGACCGAACCCGCCAGCAACCTCGGTAGCCAGCGTCATGTTGAATGCAGTGACTGTCACAATCCCCATCGTGCCGGGCCGCAGCGACATAAACACAGCGCCCCCCATAGCAACCTGCTTGAGGCCAATAGCCCACTCAATGGTATGTGGGGTATCGAACCCTCGTTCAGCGGTCCGACTGCCTTTCCCGCCATTGGCCAACCCATTCTGTCGCTGTTCATCAACTTAATGAAACCGGCCACTCGTGAATACCAGATCTGTCTCAAGTGTCATTCAAGCTATGCCTATGGTAACAATCCGCCGATGTTGAAAAGCTTTACCGGCGGCGGCTCATACGGTGTAAACGAGCTCACCCAGGCAACGGATCAGGCCAAGGAATTCAATCCCAACAATGCCTCTTATCATCCGATCATTCAATCTACACACAGAACACTGGCAACAAGAAATATTACCGGCACCAGTCCATTCCTGGCCCCTTTTAGTCAGGTCGGTAATCAGACCATGTATTGCACCGATTGCCACGGCGCCGATACGCCCTCCGGCACATCCACCCCGCTCAGTAACACGCCGTGGGGGCCGCATGGTTCAAACAATGCCTTCGTGCTGAAGGGACGCTGGGACATCAACGAATCGCCGCCCAATTCCAGCTGGTTGTGTTTCCGTTGTCATGATCAAAACGTATATGCCAGTCCGGCCGGTGGTGACCCCAATGTCACCGGCTACCGTGGGCCCACCATGATGGGTGTCGTACAGAACCTGCATCGCTATCACTACTCGCGCCTCGGCAGTCAGTTCAAGTGCGTGCTGTGCCACAGCGCCGTGCCCCATGGCTGGAACGGCAATCCCGCCAATCCCCTGTATGGCACACCAAACTATGCCAAGATGTTGCTGGTGGAGCGGGACGATGCCCCGCCCTATCGCACCAGCGCCACCCGTCTGCTGGTGGACAGCTGGGCTAACAGCGGCAGCTGGAGTTTTAATAATTGCCGCACAGCCATGCAGGGCGGCACCCTGCGCGGCCAGACCTGGACCGGTTGTGCCGGAATGGGCGGTGGCGGTGGCGGTGGCGGCGGTGGCGGTGGCGGTGGCGGCGGTGGCGGCGGTGGCGGCGGTTTGCCATGAACCTACTCAACTATGTCAGCTCACACCGCGCAGCCTATAGCAGCATGTTGCTCGTCATGGCTGGCCTATTGCTGCGGCTTGGTTTTCCACAACAGGCCTGGTTATCGGACAGTCCGCTTTATCTGCTACTGCTATGCCTGAGTTTGTCGCTGCTCTACCACTGGCGACGGTTCATAAGCCAGCCGTTGATGCTGGTGTTTCATCTGGGCCTGCTGTTTACCCTTGGGGCGATGTTGATCGCTCCCAACTTTCGAGCCACGGGTTATTTTGAACTGGCCGAAGGCCAGACCCTGCATGATCACTTGATCTTTTTTGAGGGTGGACATTTTGCCGACAGTCCACCGACTGACTGGTCGCTTACTCAGGAAACGATTCACGTCGAATACCAATACGGCAACATCGGCAAGGCCATCCACACACAACTCTTCGATCAACAACAAGGCCAGACAGTGGCCATTGGTTTTATGCAGGCCGCCACCATCCATGGTTATCGTATCGAACCCACCGGTAACATGGGCTATGCGGCGGTATTTACCTTTACCGACTTACAGGGCAAACAGACCCGTGGTGTCGTCAACTTCCCCGGTTATCCAACACAGAAACTCCAGACCAATCCATTTAAAACCCCAAATGGCAAATGGACCAACGCGACCCTGGAAATGGAACAATGGCCCTATCAGGATCATACGGCCTGGACACTGGCTATCCCGGCATCGGCGCGCATCAAACTCAAGGCTGAACAAAACCGCTTTGTGCTTAAACCCGGCGAAATTCACAAATTGCCTTCCGGTCAATTAAAGCTCGACAAGATCAGTCGCTGGCTGGGTTATAAACTTAGTCGTGACCCACTGGCCCCCATGATATTTTTCAGCAGCCTGTTGAGTTGTCTGTCACTCGCCCTGTACTACTTGCGAACCCAAAAAATCGAGATAGTGAAATGGTACAGAGTTTTCTCTACGGCGGCTTGAGCTGTTACCTGCTGGCAACCGTGATGAGCCGGTTTACCCGGCGCGGTTTGGTACCGATACTGATGATCGGCAGCACCCTGCACGGCATCGCCCTGTTGCAAGACTGGATGGACAACCAGCATGGGCCCTATCTGGGGTTATTTGATTCTCTATCGAGTAATCTGTGGACCCAACTCCTGGTGTTAGGCTTGCTGGCCAGTTTTAAGCTGTCATTTCAACGCGCCCTGCCTTATGGCCTCGCCCTTGCCCTGCCCTTCGTTATCTGGCTGACTTTCGTCTCACCCGAACATCACTCCCTGCCACCAACCTACGCTACCCGCTGGTTCTACCTGCACCTGTATGCCGGCAAGCTCGCCTATAGCCTGTTATTCATTGCCGTCACACTCAGTATTTATGAATGGCGCAACAAGCAAGCTATCTCATACACAACCCAATACATCATGCTACTCGCCTTTCTCTGTCACAGCCTGCTGCTGTTTGCAGGTGGCAACTGGGCCTATCTCGCCTGGGGCAAATACTGGGACTGGAATCCGCTTGAGATCTGGAGCCTGCTGACCTGGTTGGGGTTTGGCTTATTTTTTCATCGCCGCAGTATGACAAATTGGAAATACTTGCCGGGTCAACACGGGTTTATCACGCTGATCTATCTACTCGCGATATTGGGATTTTACGGGATTCCATTTTTGAGCAAGGCGACGCACCAGGGACTGGTTTGAGGGTTGTGGATATTTCTTCAGTTTGAATCTCTGACGCGATTCATTATCAAAAGATACAAATGAAAAAGCCCTGCAACTTCCGTTGCAGGGCTTTCTCTGATTTTGGTGCAGATGGCGAGACTCGAACTCGCACGGCTTGCGCCACTACCCCCTCAAGATAGCGTGTCTACCAATTCCACCACATCTGCTTGTCAGGTTTATCACTCCGAGACGGGAACGTCTGACTGTGG
>JAHEDB010000397.1 GCA_024641465.1 Chromatiales bacterium
CAACAGCGAAAGGGCCACGATATTTTTATTATCCGTGGTGCCATCTTCATTGTATTCAACTCGAAAGGTGTCACCGGCGACCGGCTCACCACCGAGATAGACCCGAAAGCCCGGTTCCTCGCCGCCCGGGGTGGGGAAGATATTGATACCGGTTTTGGAATCGTAATAGATGGCCGTCTCAACCGCCGGTACATCGACCTGTTCTTTTCGGTCCTCGTCATGATCGTGTTCATATAATTCCCGGCCGTCTTTCTTCTCCAGCAATTTCGATTCTTCCGGCAAGGCCAGGCGGGTAACAGGGATGGGCATGCCGGTGTTATCCAGCAGCTCAAAATGATGTTCATCGATAAAGCGCACGGCAAACGGCGGGCTCATCGTGCCATCTTTCAGTGTAAAAGATGGGGTCTTGGTATCCAGCACCTCACCCATGGTAATTTTACCGGTACCGAGATTATCGATCGAGGCCTCGACCCTGACCGGTGTGGCGGCGGCGATCAGATTCACATCATCGATCTTGACATCGATCCGCTTGGCGCCGAGACGGGTGGGACGGATGATCATGGTATCCAGATTAGCCATGGCCCCCTTGTCGAGATCCAGGCTAAACCCCTCACTCTCAAATTCCTGCGGCAGGGAACTGAATTCACCGATCAGCTTGTCATCATCGCGGCGGATCAATCGATAGTTACCGTTAAAGTACGACAACAGGTACTCACTGGCGGTAAGCTTATCGATATTGGTGATCCTGGCGGACACCACTGCATCGCCCTTATTGTCCTTGTTGGGCAGAACCTGGGGTGACAGTTTTTCCGTCTCGGTGAAAAAATTACGTCCCAGCTCACTGTGCACATCCATCCCCAGTTTGTGCTGGTCATTGAAGGCCTTGCTGATGCCGATGGCGATACGACCCAGTTCATTCTGCGAGCGGTCCAGTACGGTGGACTGAAAATCCAGCAGCCCACCCAGTTTGCCGCCGGTGGTAAAACGAGTAATCACCGCCTTACTGTCCGGTCCCTGAAAGATAATATCCATCTGCTGTGGGTCGGCCGGCGTCCCCTCGACGGCAATTTTTGAGGCCCGTTGCCCGACCACCAGCAACTGCCCGTTGCCGATATAGACATTCATGGTGCCGTCATTCTGATAGGTAATACGGATCCCAACCCGCTCTGACAGATCCTGTAGCAGTTTGTCACGCTGGTCGAGCAGGTCATTGGGTGGTTGCCCGCCGATTTCACTGGCGGTCACAATGCGATGGTTGGTCGCGGCAATGGCATTGGACAGTTCATTGATCTCCACCGCCAGGGTCTTCATGTTTTTATTGGCGGCCGACCGTATCACTTCAAAGCGTTCGTCCAGATACTGGAAGCGATCCGTCAGCGAACGGGCCGCGCCCAGCATCACCTGGCGTGATGAGGTTGAAGATGGATTATTGGCAACGCCGTTGACCGCGCTGAAAAATTCCTGCATGGTCGGCGCCAGCCCGGCCTTGGTGTCGGCCAGCATATTGTCGACCTGCACCGTGTAGTCGTGATTGAATTCCATGGAGCTGGACAGGGCCGTGACACTGCGCACCTGGCCGGTAATAAAGTCATCGTAGATACGATGCACATCATTGACCACCACACCATTACCGATACCGCCCGCGCCTGACGATGTCGGCGGCCGGGCCTCCATGGTGATCCGCTGCCGGGTATACCCCTCGGTATTGGCATTGGCAATATTATGTCCGGTCGTGCCCAGGGCGCGTTGTGCCGCCTGGACACCCGAGACGCTGATGCCGAGCATGTCGCCGCCGGTCGCCATTTAATGGCACCTCCTGTTTGGCTTATGCATTGGTTTCCGCGCCTTCATACAGGGAGATGGTCTTGTTGATGGTATCCCATTCCCGATTGATGATATTCAGTATCTTGTCGGCATAGTGCGGGTCGGTGGCATAGCCGGCGCGTTGCAGGCCGTGCATAAATTTACCCGGATCGGCCGCCTCGCTCAGCGCCTTGTCATATCGACCATTGGTCTTCAGAAAATCGATATAATCGCGGAAGCTTTCGGCAGGAGAATCATAGGCACGGAACCGGGCCACCTCTTTCACCGGCACGCCGTGACGATATTCAATCGTGGTCTTGTCGATGGTCTTGCCCTGCCAGTTCGGGCCGGCCTTGATGTTAAACAGATTATTACTGCTCACCCCATCTTCATTGCGCGACACATATTTACCCCAGCCGGTTTCCAGTGCGGCCTGGGCAATCAGTACCTCGGGCAGGGTATCCAGCTCATCCGCGGCGGCCTCGGCCATCGGCCAGAGTTCGCGGATAAATTTTTCCTGTGGGCTATCGATGTCGGCCGTCAGATCAACGGTCGCTGTTTTTTCAACCGGCACCGGCTGATAGGCCGGTGGTGGTGTGTATTGATAAACACGCTGGCCGGCATTGGCCGGCATACCGAGATGTTGCGGATAGGCCGCCTTGGTCATTACCGGCTGGGCACTGTGTGCATCGCCATGCCCGACCGAAGCGCCTGTTATCTGCTGGCTCAATTGCCGCGCCAACACCTCGGCCAGCCCCATCCCCTTGCCTTTGCTCATGGACAGGGTCAGCTGGCTGTCAAACATATCGCGATAAACCATTGACTGATTGTTATCAAAAATCGGGTCACCCATGCTGGCGTCACGCATGCTCTTGAGCATCATGCCCATCAACATACTTTCAAACTGCTTGGCGACATCCTTGATCGCGGCCTGTTGATCATTACGCGCCTGCCCCTTCAGGTCATTCAGACCGGAGACATCGGTGTAGATATACTGATTGCCGTTAACCTGCATATGCGTGCTGTCATCCCATTATTCATCAGGTGTTCATCAGATATAGGCAAGAACCGGGCCAGAACCCTAGATTACAATCAACTGGGCCCGCAGGGCGCCTGCCTCCTTGAGGGCCTCAAGAATGGCGACCAGATCACCGGGGGCGGCGCCGACCTGATTGACCGCCTGCACGATCTCATCCAGGCTCACGCCCGGCGCGAACTTGAACATGCGGCTACCTTTTTCCTCCACCTTGATAT
>JAHEDB010000034.1:0-2145 GCA_024641465.1 Chromatiales bacterium
CGCTATCGTCCCGCACGGCTGTGGCTGCCTGCAGGCAGGCATCCAGGGTATCCTCGCCGTTATAGTTGGGAATAATAATCGTGATCAATTCTGGCACAGGCCCGCCCTGCAAATCTGGCTGATATTTATCACGAATTGCATCGTGACCGTACTAACAGGCTAACGCGATCATCACAAAAAGAAATTGATGCAATTGCATCATTCTAACTAACGGGGTTGAAGTGTACATATTGGTAATGTGCCGCTACCGCGTTTGGTAGCACAGGGGGCATCCTGATTAGCGGGTGCCTGTGGGCAATTCTCGATACGGACAGTGCCCCGTTCCTTTGGCAGACACGCCCCAACCGGGCAATAACAGTTAGTTTTACATTTAGCGATATGGCACCCAAGCGCAAAGGAGGGGAACATGAACAGGAATAAACTTACCAGAACCCTGGCAGTAATGGCCGTGCTGCTACTGGGTTGCGTCAGTTTCACGGCCTCGGGGGCAGCGCAATGGGCCAATCCCGGCTTATTGGCCAGCCCGGACACGGTGAAGAAAAACATTAGCAAGCCCGATTGGGTGGTGGTGGATTGTCGCGACCTGGACGATTACGCCAAGGGACACATCCCCGGCGCCATCAGTCTGGGCAAGCCGTGCAAAAAAGCCCTGCGCGACAGCACCGCACGCGCCTGGCGAGACATCGGCAAATATGAAAAATTGCTTGGTACGGTCGGTATCGGCAATAATACCCACGTGGTGTTTTATTATGGTGACATGAAGACCCTGACCGATGCCACGGTGGCCTTCTGGATCCTGGAATACCTTGGCCACGACAAGGTCTATCTGCTCAATGGTGGTCTGGACGCCTGGCGCAAATCCGGTAACCGGCTGGATAACAAACCGGTCATCAAGACCGCAGCCACCTTCAAGGCCAAGGTAAAGGCAGCCCGTTATGCCTCCACCGATGAAATCCTTGGCATCGCCCGTGGCACCATCAACGGTGAACAACTGGTCGATTCCCGTACCGAGAAGGAAAACAAGGGCTCGGATATACGCGCCATCCGTGGTGGCCATGTGCCAAATACCACGATCAATGTCTCGCACCTCGATAGCCTGGGCAAGGCCAAAGATCCCAAGACGGGTAAAATGGAGGCCGTGGCCTATCTGGACCCGGACGCCGCCGCGAAGGCCTTCGGTAAACTGGATAAAGGTAAACGCACCATTGCCTATTGCCAGACCGGCACACGCTCTACCATGACCTATGTACAGTTGAGGCTGCTCGGCTTCAAGGACCCGGCCAACTGGGACGAATCGTGGCGGGTGTATGGTTCGCAACTCGCCTACCCCGTGGCGGACGAGCAGTGGTACAACTTTGCCGACGTGAATAAAAAGATCAAACAACTCGAAGAGAAGGTTGCCAAACTCGAAGGTGGCAAACATTAATTACAGGTCATAAATCTTACCAGCCTGTGCTATATCCCCGTCACCCTGTGACGGGGATCCTCCCGTGATAGTTATTTCCGCCGCCGTATTTTTTCCAGTCATCCCCAAAAAAACTTGCTGGTTTGCCAATATATGCCATGGTGTGGCCTGAGTGGTTTATGGCTATCCACTATTCTATTAATAATGGGTATAATAACGTCGATTCTGAGCTGGTTTGGGTTTATGTGATCAATTCGATTGAAATTACCACCCTTTTGCAGGGGTACAATAGTGACGATTTATATTCCATTCTCAACCGTCCTCTGGATGTCGGCAAAAACCACGCTAATAAAAATCAAATAGAAATAAAGGAATCATATTAATGAGGAAATGGTTACAGCGGCTTGGGCCATTCCTGGGGCTGTTTTTCTTTTTGCTGGCGATTGCCGTCGTTCAGTATGAATTGAAACATTATCAATTCAAGGATATTGTAGCGGCAATATCCACCATGCCGGTGAGCCTGCTGTTGCTGGGTCTGCTGCTCACGGTGTTTAATTATCTGACCCTCACCGGTTATGATTTTCTCGCCCTGAAATATGTCAATAAGAAACTCCCGCCATCCAAGGTCGTATTGACATCGTTTATCGCCTTCGCGATCAGCAATAATGTCGGTCATGCACTGATTTCCGGTCCCTCGGTTCGTTACCGTTTTTATAATGCCTGGGGGCTTTCCGGCCTGG
>JAHEDB010000034.1:2245-11407 GCA_024641465.1 Chromatiales bacterium
TCCAAGGTCGTATTGACATCGTTTATCGCCTTCGCGATCAGCAATAATGTCGGTCATGCACTGATTTCCGGTCCCTCGGTTCGTTACCGTTTTTATAATGCCTGGGGGCTTTCCGGCCTGGATATGATCAAGCTGAGTGTGTTTATCAGTGTCATGTACCTGCTCGGCACCATGACGCTGGCGGTGGCCGCGTTTTTTTTCTTTCCGCAGATCCAGGCGAGCAGTTCCCCAACCTATTTCCTGATCCATGCGGTGATCTACACCGCGTTGGCCTTGCTCATTGTGTATTGGCTATTGATCCTGATATTTCGTAAGCCGCTGCGCCTGCGCAATGTCGAGTTTTCCCTGCCAACACCGGCAATGACCCTGATCCAGACGCTGATCGCAGGCATCGACCTGATCCTGGCCTCGCTAACACTCTATGTCTTTCTTCAGCATCAGGTCGAACTGTCATTTACCACCTTCCTGGTGATCTATCTGATTGCGCAGCTCGTCGGCCTCTACAGCCAGGTACCCGGTGGATTGGGCGTGTTTGAAGGGGTCTTTCTCTACATGATGGGTGACACGGTGCCGGGGGATAGTATTCTGGGGGCCCTGATTTTATATCGTATTGTGTATTTCTTCGTACCGCTGGCCTTTGCCGGCCCCGGGATATTGGGTTACGAGCTTGTACAGCGGCGAAAATTACTGGCCGGGCAAATGCAGCTTGTGCGTAATATTGTCAGCCAGGCAGTACCACAAATTTTCTCGCTGTTGTTGCTGATCTCCGGCGGCATACTCCTGGTATCCGGTGCGACACCGACCGACACCAATGCCTTACGCTGGATGCGCAGCTTCATGCCCTTGCCTGTGATGGAAATATCCCATCTATTGGGTAGCGTGGTCGGGGTATCGTTGTTATTCCTTGCCCGGGCGGTACGCTTGCGACTGGATGCGGCCTATTACACTTCGATGGGATTACTGGGTTTCGGTATTATATTCTCCCTGCTCAAGGGCGCCGACTGGCAGGAAGCCACGATGCTGAGCCTGATGGCACTGCTGTTGCTTCCCACCCGACGGTTTTTTTATCGTCGCTCCTCGCTGGTGAATGTTGCCTTTTCATGGCAATGGTTCCTGTTGATCGGGATTGTCATCGGTACCTCGACCTGGTTCGGTTTTTTCTCATACAAATATATTGAATACAGTAATGATCTGTGGTGGCAATTTAGTTATAAAAGCGATGCATCACGCTTCTTGCGCTCATTGCTGGTCATCGGTGGGGCGATTATCGGTTTCGCCCTGTATCGCCTGTTACGCGTCTCACCGGTAAAGGCCGAACTGCCGTCTCCCGCAGACATGCAGGAATTATCGAGCATTGTTCGGGCCGGGCAAACCACAGACAGCCATCTCGCGTTGCTGGGTGATAAAACCATTATGTGGAGCGATAGCCGCAAGTCATTTCTGATGTACAGCATCAGTCGCGGCTACTGGATTGCAATGGGCGACCCGGTCGGCAGGCCGGAAGAAATGGAATCCCTGGTGTGGCGATTTCGTGAAATGGCCGACCTGCATGGCTCACGAGTGGCCTTTTATCAGGTATCGAAAAAGTATCTGCCGCTTTATCTGGATTTAGGTCTGGTGCTGATCAAGCTGGGTGAAGAGGCACTGGTGTCACTGCCGTCTTTCTCTCTGGAAGGGAGGCGGCGTAGTGGCTTGCGTCAAACCGATAATAAAATGCTCCGACTCGGCCTGACCTTCTCAATCCTCGATCACGAGCAGGTTGCTGTCCAAATGCCGGAAATCAAGGAAATATCCAAGGCATGGCTCGCATCAAAAGGTGTGCAGGAAAAGAAATTTTCATTGGGGTTTTTCGCCGAAGAGTATATTGCCAGCAACCCCGTGGCGATTGTCAAACAAGGCGATGAGATTGTTGCCTTTGCCAATATTTGGGAAACAGACAGCAAACATGAGTTGTCGGTTGATTTGATGCGTTACACCAGTGCCGCACCCTCCGGTGTCATGGAGTGGCTGTTTATCCAGTTGATGTTGTGGGGCAGGGACCAGGGCTTCGAGTATTTCAATCTGGGCATGGCGCCTTTAGCCGGTCTGGAAAAGCATCCACTGGCGCCACTGTGGCACAAGATAGGCAACATCATATTTGAACGCGCCGAGAATATTTATAACTTTGAAGGTCTGCATGCCTACAAGGAAAAGTTCGATCCCCTCTGGCAACCGCGTTATTTTGCCACCCCGCCGGGCCTCAGCCTGCCCTCCGTGTTTTTAAACGTCACGCGCCTGATTGCGGGCGGCAATATAGAAGGAGTTTTTCGTAAATGAAGTTTTTGACAGGCCTCCTGGCTGGATTATTACTCTCCGTCAATCATGTTTATGCTGAAACCATGCACGAAGAAACCGTTAAATTCGGACCGTTTGGCACGGTACACACCTATCGCACCACGGACAAACCCGAACATATGGTGTTGTTTATCTCCGGCGATGGCGGCTGGAAACTCGGCGTGATCGACATGGCAAGG
Organism: Chromatiales bacterium; assembly: GCA_024641465.1. Lineage (GTDB taxonomy): Bacteria > Pseudomonadota > Gammaproteobacteria > UBA6429 > Thiohalophilaceae > JAHEDB01. The sequence goes on from JAHEDB010000034.1 coordinate 4,759, forward strand.
GAGATCGCCTCGATGGGGGCGCTGGTGGCCGGAATCGACATTACTCACTATATAAAAGAGCTTGGGCGCGCTAAAGGTAAATGCTCTTACCCGGCGGCCCATTTTGAAAGTCTCAGTCAGTTTCTCGAACAAAAATACCATTTCCCGCATTATCACACCCCGGTGCTGGCGGGGTATTCATCGGGGGCGACACTGGTCTATGCCATTCTTGCCCAGTCGCCGGAAAACACCTTTCGAGCGGGCATCAGTCTGGGATTTTGCCCGGACCTGCCCCTGCAGAAACCCTTGTGCAAAGGCAGCGGCGATCTGAGCTGGACCATGGATAAGAAACATCCCAATACCTATCTTTTCAACCCGGTCAAGAGCCTCCCTGCACCCTGGGTGGTGATGCAGGGCATGATTGATCAGGTCTGTATCCCGGCGGATACCAAGACATATGTCGAAAAGATTTCGGGCAGTCAGATTGTGATGTTGCCCAAGGTCGGACACGGTTATTCGGTGCAAAGGAACTGGATGCCGCAATTCAAGCAGGCATTTAAAGAGATCACCTCTAAAGAACCGGTCAGGAAAGGTGATGATTTATCAGTCAATGAAGCACTGCACGATCTACCCCTGGTGGAACTGGATCTACCGAAAGGCCATGAGACGGGCAAGCAACTGGCCATCATTGTCTCCGGCGACGGTGGCTGGGCGGGGATCGACAAGGCCCTCGGTGAGGCACTGGTCAGAAATGGAATTCCGGTAGTGGGGCTGGATGCACTGCAATATTTCTGGAGCCGAAAAACCCCTGAACAATCGGCTCAGGATATGGGGCGTATTATTCGCTATTACACCAAGGCATGGAATAAACAGGACGTGGTGCTGATTGGCTATTCACGGGGTGCGGATGTATTGCCGTTTATGGTGAATCGGTTGGGTGCAGCGGAGCGTGGCCATGTAAAAGAAATTGTCCTGTTGGGCATGGAAGAAATGGTTGATTTTGAATTCCATGTCGGCGATTGGCTTGGAACTAAAACAAACGAAAAGGCTCTACCCGTTTTGCCGGAAGTGCAAAAGCTGGCAGGCCATAATGTACTGTGTATTTATGGTAGCGATGAGCAGGACACCAGCCTATGCCCGAAACTCGATAGCTCGGGGTTTGCGGTGGTGAAAATGAAAGGCGGGCATCATTTTGGTGGCGAGTATGACAAGCTCGCCGGTTATATACTCGAGCTTGTCAAATAGTGAGGAAATAAGCCCTACGACTGGCTTGATATGGCCAATTCGAAACAAACAGACTGTAAATTAACCGGCATAAACACCTGTAGCAGAAAACAACTTAATTTATTACAAGGTGGTGATTGTGTTATTGCAACCGGCGGTAGAAGCGGCTAAAACTAAGCCACACAGGATGACCAACAGGGTGTAGATATGGATCGAGTAGAGTGGAGCGCCCGTTTTTTTGCGGGCGTGACGGAGATAACCGGGCAAATAATGGCTTATTTGCCCCGTGTGCTGGCCGCTATCGCCATATTGTTTGCCGGTTGGCTAATCGCCAAACTGATTCGCATGCTCAGTGAGCATGTGATCAGCGGCCTGGACCGATTCTGGCATAAGGCCGTGTTGCGCAGTGGCCTGGAACAACTGCAACCGCGCTACCCACCAGCCAAGATCGCCGGGGAAATCCTTTTCTGGCTGATTATCCTGCTGTTTATTACCCTGGCGGCACAAATCCTCGGCCTGGGCGTCTTTGTCGACTGGCTCACCAAGGTGGTCGCCTATCTGCCGGTGTTTCTCGCCGGTCTGCTGATCGTCCTCGCGGGTTTTATCGTCAGCTCCCTGGTACGGGACCTGGTTGCCGCGACCGCGATATCCGCCGGTATGTCACAGGGCGATCTGCTGGGCCGCGCTGCACAAGTCGTTATTCTGCTGACCTCCATCATCCTGGGTATCGATCAGATCGGTATCGATGTCATGTTCCTGGCCGTGGTGATGGGCATCATCCTCGCCGCGACCTTGGGGGCCGTGGCGCTTGCCTTTGGTTTTGGCGCCCGTACCCACGCCAGCAATATCATTGCCGCACATCAGTTACAACATATCTATAAACCGGGTGAACGAATCCAGATCGGTGATATTAGCGGTAAAATTATCGAAATCACGGCCACCCGGGTGGTAATCGATTCAGCCGAAGGCAGAATAAACATCCCGGCGAGCAAGTTTGATGAATCTGTCTCAACCCTGCTGGCAGAGGGCGATTCCCATGAAGGCAACTAACCGGCTGACCCTGAGTTTCCTGCGTGAGCATCCGCTGGATGCCGCGCAGCTACTGGAACGCCTGCCGCTGGATATGCACCTGTCGTTACTCAGCGCCGTGTCAGCGGAAGACGCCGCCAGTCTGCTGGAACATTTTCTACCGACCTCGGCAGCCGCCTGTATCCAGGCTATGGACAGCGAACAGGCGGCAAGCCTGCTGACGCATACCACGGTGCAGACTGCCGCCAGGGCACTGGCTGCCATTAAGCAGGCAGGAGTGGCGCAGAAGATATTGAATCTCATGCCAAAAAATAATAGCCAGCACATCCGCCAGTCATTGCGACACCCTGCTGCAACCGTTGGCACCGTTATGGAACGAGACTATTTCGTCTTGCCGCAGGATATTACGGTGACCGAGGCGATCAAACGCCTGGAACGGTCAAGAAATCCCATCAGTGGTGAAATCTATGTCATCGATGCCGATTTCAAACTGGTCGGCATGATCGAACTCGATACCTTGTTCAAGGCCGGCCGACCATTACTGGTACGCAGCATCATGAACCGACATGCCCCCTCCGTGTCCGTCCATGCCAGGACCAACCGCCTGTTATCGCGGACCGACTGGCAACAGGTGCGCAGTCTGGCCGTGGTCGATACCGACGGGGCGGTGATTGGGATGTTGCACCATCAGACACTGTTAAAGGTGGAGGGGGGTAGTGTGCTGGACAATCCCAGCGGTGATGCGTTTAACAGTATGTTATCGATCGCCGGTCTTTACTGGGTCGCCATCGCCGAACTGGTGGACGCCGTGATGACCGGTAAACTGCGCAAGGCAACCAGGACAGGCAAGGAGAGGGTATGACGGAGCGACTTGAACAGGCCGTCCAGGCGCTGAACCAGGCCTATTTGAAGCGCTATCCCACCGAAGCCGTAGCGGCGGCGGCCACCATGCGCATCGCCGATATCACCGAGTTGCTGATATCTCAGGCGGTGAATGAGGCAATCAACATCTGGCAACAACTCCCAACCGAGGTGGCGAGTTCAGTTTTTATCCGCTTGCCGGACAATCTGGCGAAGCAGATCCTGATGCGTGCCGATGCGGTACGCATCGCGCGTATCCTGGTCCGTCTCGACAGCGAGGAGAGGGAGCGGTTATTAAATTTCGCGGACACCCTGAAGCGGCGCGAACTGCTGGAACTGGCTGAATACCCGGAAGACAGTGCCGGTTCCGTTATGGATACCCGCTTTGTCTCGCTGAGAGAAAGCATGAGTGTACGCGGCGCCCTGCAACGCATCCGCAAGCGCAAACCGGAATTTACCCGCCAGTTATTCGTGCTCGACACCAACGACCGTCTGCTGGCCATGGTCGATATCCATGACCTGGCCCTGGCCGATGGCACCGATCCCATCCTCAGTATCGCCCGCTCGATCCCCGCTGCCGTATTGCCAACGGCTCACCGTGATGAGGTCGTTGAGGAACTCGACAAGCACAAACTGGCCGATCTTCCCGTGGTGGACATCGAAGGCAAACTCGTTGGTGTCATACATTATGATGCCCTGGTCACGGCCGTGCGTGAAGAGACCAGCGCCGACATCCTCACCATGGTGGGTGTGAGCCGGGACGAGAGGGCGCTATCCACCGTTGGTTTTGTGGTGCGAAAACGCCTGCCCTGGTTACAGATCAATCTGGTGACCGCCTTTATCGCCGCCGCCGTGGTTGGCCTGTTTGAAAATCTGATTTCACAATTCACCGCGCTGGCGGTCTTATTGCCGGTCGTTGCCGGTCAATCGGGTAACACCGGTGCGCAAGCCCTGGCCGTGACCATGCGCAGTCTGGCATTGCGCGAGATCGGTGCCAGCCAGTGGCGTCGCGTGGTCCAGAAGGAGGTGATGGCCGGGTTGATTAATGGCCTGGCGATCTCACTCGTCACCTCGCTTGGTGTCTATGTCTGGAGTCAATCCTGGGGACTTTCGCTGGTGATCGGCGTCTCGATGATCATCGCCATGGTAGCCGCCGCGCTGTCCGGGGTAGTCATACCGATCATCCTCAGCATACTCGGCCAGGATCCGGCACAATCCTCATCCATCATCCTTACCACCATCACCGATGTCACCGGTTTTTTTGCCTTTCTCGGTATCGCCACGCTGTTATCCGGATTGCTGTAACAAACCCGTTATCGGGATCGTGATGTGATGTTTACGACGGTATAGATGACACAGACATTATCAACTATCGGTTCCCTGCTTGGCGGTCTCGGCCTGTTTCTGCTGGCCGTCAATATGATCACCGACGGTCTGAAATTTGCGGCGGGCAGGGCGCTGCACGATATCCTCGGTCGCTGGACTGATACCCCGGCCCGCGGCATCACTGCCGGGATCATGGTTACCTCGCTTGTGCAATCGTCCAGCGCCGTCACGGTGGCGACGATCGGCTTTGTTAACGCCGGGCTATTGACCCTCTACCAGTCACTGGGTGTGGTGTATGGCGCCAATATCGGCACCACGGTCACCGGCTGGCTGGTCGCTGCGGCGGGCTTCGATATCAAGCTTGAGCTATTCGCCTTGCCGATGATCGGCTTGGGTATGGCCCTGCGCCTGAGCGGGCAGGGGCAACGGCGCGGCGCCCTGGGTGAGGCCCTGGCAGGATTCGGATTGTTCTTTATCGGCATCGATGTTTTAAAAGACGCCTTCGAGGTGGCAGCGGCCAGTGTGCAACTGCCCGTCGTGGATGATAAAGACCTCGGCGGTATATTGCTGTTTTTAGGCAGCGGTTTTTTAATGACCGTGCTGACCCAATCATCCAGCGCCGCTATCGCGATTATCCTCACCGCTGCCAGTGGCGGGGTGTTGTCCCTGTCCGGTGCGGCGGCCATGGTGATCGGCGCCAATGTCGGCACCACCTCGACCGCTGTACTGGCGGTCATTGGCGCTACCCCCAATGCCAAACGGGTTGCCGCCGCGCATATCGTATTCAATCTGGTAACGGGCCTGGTGGCCTTGTTGCTGTTGCCCGTGTTGTTCTGGATCATCCGCGAGACCAGTCGGATACTGGGCCTGGCCGAAATACCGGCAGTGACCCTGGCGATGTTTCATACGGTGTTTAATCTTCTCGGTGTATTACTGCTGTGGCCACTGACCGGCAGACTGGCCGGTTTCCTCGAGCAACGCTTTCGAACCGCGGAAGAGATCGAGGGCAGGCCACAACATTTGGACAAAACCACCATCGATACCCCGGTTCTGGCCCTTACCGCACTGGTGATGGAACTGGGCCGCATCGGTGACATCACTCGACGCATGGGGCTGGCGGTGTTAAGCACGGAAATGGCGCCTGATAAACGCATCAAGCATGATCGACTGGCGGTGGACAATCTGAGCCGTGCCGTGAGTGACTTCATCACCCGATTGGGTCGCACGACATTGTCACAGGAAGTGGCCGACCAGTTGCCAAAAATATTGCGCGCGACGCAATATTTTTCGACCGCCGCGGAACTGGTGAGCAGCATTCATCGTGCCCAGATGACACTGACACCCCTCGCCGATAGTGAACTGGCGGCAAAACTCTCCGCAATGAAATCAGATGCAGTGACCCTGTTACAAGGTCTTAACCCGCAGGCGGCGGAATTTTCTATAGATACCTGCGAGATACAATTGCAGGCATTGCAATCCAGCTACCAGACTATTAAAGCCGACCTGTTACTAGCCGGCGCCCGACTGCGCATCGGGATCCCGGACATGAATGAGTTACTTGAACAATTGAGCCGGGTGCGGCGTATGCTCGAACAGCAAGTGAAGGGGAACCGTTACAGGTTCAACCTCAGTCAGAATTCAGGCACACAATCAACGACGGAATCCGAAGAGAATTTAGGGCAGGGAATTTGATAATATCATCCATATCTATTATTTAACATAATATACATTATGCGCATCATGATCAGTACAAAGAATATTTGCCGAGATGTAGAAATAGCTTTATATTTGCTTTATTTCTTATTGTTTTATATAGAAATAATGAGATTTTATCTAATTCAAGAAGTTATTCACCCTTTTACTTTTACAGCAAAAGTCAAAATGCGGTATATTTGCTGCCTATTGTCTCCTCGAACCCATCAAACCGGAATTTGAAAATGAATTACAAAAGAATAATCCTGCCCTTAGTGTTGACCGCCATTGCTCCAGCAACGGTATTGGCCGAAAGCTCGCCCATGTATATCGGAATCAATGTGGCCAAGTTTGACATCGAGCAACCAGGTATCACGCAGGATTTTGATGGCGGAATGGTGAATCTTGGCTTTGACCTCAATAACTTTTTTGCCTTTGAAGTGGCCGGCGGCCTTTCCAAGACCAAGGATGACCCTGCAACCACCACCAGCAGTAAAATTAATTACGCCGCCAGCGCGTTTCTCCGGTTCAATTTGCG
>JAHEDB010000398.1 GCA_024641465.1 Chromatiales bacterium
ATACCGCAAAGAACAGCAACAGCGGGATGGCGACAATCAGGCCAAATGCCGTGGTGTTCATGGCGACGGAAATACTGGTGGACAGGATCTCCGATTTCATTGCCGGGTCTACCTGTGCAACAGCAGTGAAGGCCTTGATCAAACCGATGATGGTACCTAACAGGCCAAGCAAGGTGGCGATATTGGCAAAGGTGGCCAGGTAATGCGTGCGTTTTTCCAGGCGCGGAATGGTCTCCATCATGCTTTCTTCCATTGCGGCTTCGATGTCATCCCGATTGGTCGCGGATTTGTAACGCGCCAGTCCTTGCGCCAGCATCCGGCAGATCGCATGATTCGATTTTGAGGTGATGGCATAGGCCTGCTGGTAGTCGCCGCGTTGTAGCAGAGGGAGCAACTGCGACAGAAATTTACGGTTCTGGCGTTTTGATACAGTCAGGTAGATATAACGCTCAATGGCGATGGCGAGACCGATGGCCAGCACGGCCATGATGGGGTACATGAAGGCGCCGCCTTCCTGAAAAAACTGAATAATACTTGTATACATGCAGCTCGCTCCCGACCTGAAAAATATTAAAACAAAACTAATTTCATTTTTGGTTAATCGTCTTGCATGATACCAAAATCTGTAAATTACATTCCAGCCAGCTCAAGCAGCCGCTGATTCAATTTATTGACCTACCGGGTTTAAAACCGTTTACTGGTTCTCATCTTGCAGGTTTTCTGTTGTATTGAGAGTCTGATAATACTCGACTTGCCGCCTAAAGACATTACGATCTATGGGTTTTAATGCCTCGTCGATCAGGCTTTCCAGTGGGGGTTCGCTTAAATCCGGTAATTCGGATTTTTTCCAGGGCACAATATACAGCACCTTGGGTAGTTCCTGGTTACCGATAACCGCCGTACCTTGCATAATGATGCGTTCGGCGCAGATTGCATGGTTGTTGGCGAGCAGCATTCCGGCAAAAATGAGACTTGTGTATTTCATCCCTGTTTTTCCTCCGCTGTTTGTGTGACGGTATCACGGCGTTTGATATCGACGATCCACTTCTCAACCATTTTATCGGGATTGTTTGTCAGGCTCAGGTATTTTTGATAATGGCTCAATGCCTTGGGCAGATCGGCCTTATACAAGTCATACAGGATTCCGAGATTGAGATGGGCATAGTTATAGTTGCTGTTGATCTCAAGCGCCTTCAAATAAGCCTTTTCGGCATCATCAAAACGCCCCTTGCTGCGGTAAACGATGCCAAGATAATTGTAGCCAATCACGTTTTTTGGGTTGAGCTCGACCGCCTTGAGCAAGGCCTGTTCTGCCTGATCGAGCGAGTCGATCTTCAGATACAACATGCCGAGATTGGTATAGGGTCCGGCCAGTCCTGGATTTGATTTTACAATCTTGTTGAACTGGCTGATGGCCTGTTTGTGTTGACCGGCCTTCATGGTCTCCAGTGCCGACTGATAGGCCAGCTTTATCTGCTCGGGGACATCCGGTTGAGTTGTTCCTGTAAATGCACCACACCCTGTCAGCAACAGGACAAATGCGCAGAGGGAATACATGGGGTAATTAATGCAGGTCTTCAGCATAAGGCTCACCCCGTTCAAACTTGGCATAGCGGATCGGTTGTAATTCGCTTAATTGTTTCAGACTGCGCTGGATCCATTTGTCGAACAGGCCATCCTTGGTATGTTTGATGTTCGATGAGTGGATGCTGATCGCCTTCTCTTCAAACGGGAAGGCCTGCTCCTCCATCAGGATGTTATATTGTTCCTGCTCCTCGGCAGACAGCCCCTTGGGTCGTTGTGACTTGATCAGCGATTGAGAGAAGTCATGATAGACCTCTGCAATATGATAGGTAGCCGAGGTGGTCACATCGGCGACGCGGTAATTCATGGCGCGTTGATAGGCCTGTATAGTTTGTTCCATCAGTGACTTCTTGCGTTGGAGACTTTTCTTCAGCGGTATCACCAGGGCCGTTTTGCGGTAGTTGGTCATTAAGGGGTAGGCCATGGTCAGTGTCGACTGCGCCGCCAGATAACGGGTTCGGTCGGTACTGGCCTTGCCGGCGGCCTTCTCGGCCTGAATCGTCTGTTTCAACCAATAAACCTGTTTTCTGGGTTGTTTGAGATCTCGGTAATAGCTCGCGAGCTGAAAACTGGCCTCGATGACCTCGGGGTATTTGTTCGGATATTGCTTAAGGAAGGTTTCATAAAGCCGTGCAGCATCGTTTGACTTGCCACCATCCTGATACAGCCCGGCGGCCTGCCACAACATATCCTGTTTGTAGGCCTGGGGTTTACCGGGCAGGGCGGCGAGGCGTTCCATCTCCCCGGCGGCCTGCAAGGGTTTGCCGGTTTTCGAATAGACCAGGGCGAGTTTCTCGGCGATGCCGAGTTGATATTTTTTATTGTTGGGATGGTCGCGGCGGAAATTGACCAGGGTCTTTTCGGCCTGTTGCCAGTCCTGCTGCTGGATAAAGATACTCGCTGCATCATACTCGGCGGTGGCGCGGATCGATGAGGACGGCACCAGTGCGCCAAGCCGCAGGAAGTGTTGGCTGGCCAGGGCCAGATTTCCTTCCTGCTTGCTTTTCTCGCCTTGCTTGTATATCGATGCGGCGAGTTTTTCCTGCAATGCAAAACGTTGCTTGCTGTTTTTGGACAGCAGCGCGAGAGTTTGTTGATAGGCCTGTTCCGCCGCCGCATAGTCCTGCAACTCAAATTGTGAATGGGCCACGACGGTATAAGCCGTGACGACCTGTTGCTCGGTGTGGTTGGGTGAGTCCATCACCGTCCGGGCGGTAGTGATTGCACGCGGATAGTCTTTGGCGGCGAATAGTTGTTCTGACGTATGGGTGAGAACCGATGCCGTGCGCGGGTCCTGTGGGTAGGTTGCGCTGAATTTCAATGCGCTTTCAATATTGCGTGTGATGATAGCCGGGTGTGACTGTTTGGTCTTGGTGTCCTGTTTTAACAGTTTTGTATATCCCAGCAGGGCGGCATAGCCGGCCTCGGCGCTCTTTGGATGTGTCGGATACTGATAGGCGGTTTT
>JAHEDB010000399.1 GCA_024641465.1 Chromatiales bacterium
TTGTCGGACAGGGAGGCGATCAGGCTGTTGAGGCCGTTGGCGGTGATCTCGGTGCCGAAGCTGGTGCGGTAGGTGGTGATGACGCTGATGCCTTCGACCGATACGTCATACACCTTCCAGCCCTTGGCGGTGAGGTGCATGTGGTAATTGACCGGGATGGGTTTGCCGGTGGTGGGGATCACATCGGAGCTCACCATGACATCGGTATCTTCCGGCGCGGCGCGCAGGCGCTTGAATTTGATCATACCGGGGTCGAGTTTTTCACCCTTGTTATCGGCCAGATATTCCGCCAGGGCGGTGGAGTAAAATCGCAACAGCAGGTTGCGGAACTGGTGGATGAATTTGAGTTTCTGGTCCTTGTCGGCCTCGCGCCAGTGCTTGCCCAGCACCCACTTGGAGGCGGTGATGATATCGATATGCGGCAGGAGGATCTGCTCGATCACCTTTTGCACCTCGGCCGGGTTATTGCTCAGTTTTGCCCGGTTGGCATTCAGTTCGGTGAACATCTGGTCGGAGGCGGTCTTCAGCACGTCCAGTGGCGAGGGGTTATCGGCCAGGGCAGTGCCGTTTAGCAACAGGCTCGTGGCCGCCAGAACGGCGAGAATAAGGTGGCGGGCTTGGGCTCTCATGGTGTAATTCATCCTCTGATATTGCATAATCAAAATATTATAGGTGTGTTCAATCCATTTAGCGGCGATTGTTTCATAGTAGCAGCGAGTTTGAAACGGTGCTGCGATAGACGGTGATTCGATAATTCCTTAATAATTTCAGTATGAAACGTACCTTCAGGAGTCAACGTGACGGGATTTGAGACAGGCAGGGGCCATTTTTCACGTATCCGGATGCGGCGCATGCGCCGCGATGATTTTTCACGCCGTCTGATGCGTGAGTCAGTGCTCACGGTGGATGACCTAATCTACCCCATGTTCGTGCTGGAGGGGAAGAAACAGCGTGAGGCGGTGTCCTCGATGCCGGGGGTTGAACGGGTCAGCATCGATGAACTGCTCAAAGAGGCCGAAGACCTGATGAAACTCGGTATCCCGGCCGTGGCCCTGTTCCCGGTGACCCCGGCCGAGGCCAAGTCACTGGACGCCAAGGAGGCCTATAACCCCAATGGTCTGGCGCAGCGCGCGGTGCGTGAGCTGAAGAAAAACTTTCCGGAGCTGGGGGTGATCACCGATGTGGCCCTCGACCCCTTCACCACCCACGGCCAGGACGGGCTGATCGACGCCAGCGGCTACGTGATGAATGATGAGACCGTCGAGGTGCTGGTCAGGCAGGCCCTGTCCCACGCCGAGGCCGGCGCCGATGTGGTGGCCCCCTCCGATATGATGGACGGCCGCATCGGCAAGATCCGTCATGGCCTGGAACACGCCGGTCACATCCACACCCGCATCCTTGCCTACTCGGCCAAGTACGCCTCCAGTTTCTATGGCCCGTTCCGCGACGCGGTGGGCTCGGCGGCCAATCTCGCCGGTGGCAATAAATATACCTATCAGATGGACCCGGCCAACAGCAACGAGGCGCTGTGGGAGGTGTCGCTGGACCTGGATGAGGGCGCGGACATGATCATGGTCAAGCCGGGTATGCCTTATCTCGATATAGTACGGCGTGTGAAGGATCAGTTCGGCGCCCCGACCTATGTCTATCAGGTCAGCGGCGAATACGCGATGATCATGGCCGCAGCGCAGAACGGCTGGCTGAATGAGCGGGCGGTGATCCTGGAATCGCTACTCGGTTTTAAGCGCGCCGGGGCGGATGGGATTTTAACCTACTTCGCTAAAAAGGCCGCCGCCTGGTTGTAATGCTTGACTTAGCCTTTATCTGAAGAAGATATGAACAATTAGGTGTAGGGTGCGTCCCACGCACCATTTCACCAACCGGTGCGCAGGGCGCACCGTACAAGTTCTAATTAATCAGCGGCGCCGTAAAGTTCAAAATATTGACAGAAAAGACTAGTATTTTCAGCTGGTTAGCGTTGTCATAATTTTCTAAAAAAACGTTTTGTGGTAGATTTTTTTAGCGGCTATACTGCGCAGCCATTAACAGTCAAAATGATCTTCGGCGCTGATCGGCAGCGACGACAAAAGAGGAAGTCTGCATGGTAAGAACGACCATTTCCAGCCTTTTCGGTTCATCCCCGGTTCGCCCCCTGCAACAACATATGCAAAGTGTGCAGGAATGCATCGTTGAACTCATCCCGTTTTTTGAGGCGGCGCTCAATGGTGACTGGGCCGAGGCCAAAAAACAGCAGACCAAGATCGCCAAACTGGAAAATCAGGCCGACAAATTGAAACGCGACCTGCGCCTGCATCTCCCCAAAAGCCTGTTCATGCCCGTGTCGCGTCGCGACCTGCTGGAAGTGCTGCGCATGCAGGACAATATTGCCAACAAGGCCAAAGACATCGCCGGTTTGATCATCGGCCGCAAGATGACCTTTCCCGATGCGATCAATTCGCAAATGCTCGATTTTGTAAAACGTTGTATCGATGCCTCGAAACAGGCGCAGACCGCCATCAATGAACTGGATGAACTGGTGGAAACCGGTTTTGGCGGTGGCGAGGTGCAATTGGTGCAGGGCATGATCAAGAAACTGGATGAGATCGAATCGGATACCGACAAGATACAGGTAGTGATTCGCGAAAAACTCTTCAAGGTAGAAAAAGAGTTACCACCGATCGATGTGATGTTTATGTATAAGGTGCTCGACTGGATTGGTGACCTGGGGGATCTGTCCCAGCGGGTCGGTAGTCGTCTCGAACTCATGTTGGCTCGCTGATTATTCCCGGAGGAGGTTGCGTGGAATTCGGATCTACTTATATTGCCTTGGCGTGTATCTTTGGGCTGTTCATGGCCTGGGGTATCGGCGCCAATGATGTGGCCAATGCCATGGGTACCTCGGTCGGCTCCAAGGCCATCACCATTAAACAGGCGGTGATCGTCGCCTCCATTTTTGAATTTACCGGCGCCTTTCTGGCCGGCGGGCAGGTTACCAAAACGATTCGCAAGGGTATTGTCGATGCGCAGCTGTTGTCCGGTACACCGGAG
>JAHEDB010000400.1 GCA_024641465.1 Chromatiales bacterium
CTCGCCAGTGGTGCTTGCCCCAGCACCCGGGTTAAATACACGATCTGCTGGTCGGCCTCCGCCAGCGCGGGATCGACACCGTTGGCGACCCAACCCGCCAGCGGCAAACCGGTTTGGACAATCGCCTCGGCCGTGAGCCGGGCATGATTCAGACAACCCAGCCGCAAGCCCACCACCATCACCACCGGCAGACCGATGGTCGAGGCCATGTCAGCCACGGTTTTAGTATCTGACAACGGCGCCAGCCAGCCGCCGACACCTTCGACAATGACATACTCCGCGGTCTGGACTAATTGTGCATATGCCTGGCGAATAACGTCTAAATCGATTTCAATACCGGCCCTGGCGGCGGCAATGTGGGGCGAGACCGGCGGTTCAAACACATAGGGATTGATTAGCTTGTATTCGACAGCCTGGTTTAAGGTTTGCTGGATCAACAGCGCATCTTCATTGCGCAATTGTCCATCGACAAGCTGCGCCCCACTGGCCACAGGTTTCATGGCAGCGGTCTTGATACCGGCCTGCTGCAGGGCATTGATACAGGCGAGGGTAAACCAGGTTTTACCTACGCCCGTGTCGGTGCCGGTAATGAAAATACCTTTCATGAAAATTTCACCGTGATCCCCGGATTACACTTCGTTTCATCCGGGCTACGCGGTACCCAGGCATGGCCATACACCACTTCATAGCTGGCTGGTAATACTCCATCGTGTCGAAACTGTTCATACGCAGCAAGCATCTGTTTCAGTTGCGTCCTTGAGGTCAGATGGCGACTGCGACCCTGCATGACGTTGTGCGCGCCGATCTGTTTCAGGTCTTTCATCAGGGTCAGGGCATCGCGATAGGTCATGGTGAGATATTCGGTATCCATTACCGGTTCGGCAAAACCGTGGCGCATCAGCGCATCACCGATATCGTGCATATCAAAAAACCGGTTGACGTGATTCTCCCCATCCACCTTCGCCCAGCTTGAACGCAACTCCCTGAGGGTGTCGGGACCGAAGGTGGTAAACATCAGCATCCCGCCCGGGGCGAGTACGCGACGGAACTCACTGAATACACGGTCGAGGTCATTACACCACTGGATCGCCAGGCTCGAGATCAGCATATCGATGCTGCCGTTCGCCAGCGGCAATTGTTCGGCATCGCCGTTAATAAAGATATAGCGGTGACGCAGGCGTTGCCACCAGCTGACACCGGTGCGGGCCCGGCGCAGCATGTTCATGGCAAAGTCGAGGGCATAGATATCGGCCCTGGCATAACGTTCGGCCAGATGATGGCTGCAAAACCCGGTGCCCGCGCCGACGTCGAGGATCGATTGCGGCTGATGATTGATATAGTCGAGACGTTCCAACAGGCGTGAGCCGATCTCGCGTTGCAACACCGCCGCCTCATCATAGCTCGCCGCCGATTTTTCAAAGGCGAGACGGGCCTGTTGTTTGTCGATCAAAAATGCCTGTTCACTCATGCTCGATAAAGGCCTGTATTAAGTTAATCGTCTCGGTGGGATGCGACAGAAACGGGGCATGACCGGCGCCCTTGATCACATGCAGCGTGGCGTGTGGCAACAGCGCCACCGCTGCCGTCAGCGCGGCCTGTGGCGCCAGGGTGTCGTGTTCACCACCGAGTAACAAGACCGGCTGTTGAATCATCGGCAATACCGTCCGCAAGTCGACCTGTTGCAATAAGCCCAGACCGGCCTTCAGCGCCGTCGGGTCCGGTTCACCGCGACTGAACAGTTGCGCCTTGAGTTCGCGCAGGCCCTGTTGTGCTTGCGTACTGCCCCGCACCTGCAAGGCGATGAAGCGGCTCAGGGTCGTTTTGTAATTCTGTTGCAGATTGCCGGCAAACTCGCCTAACACATTTATGTCCATGGCGTGCGGCCAGTCTTGTCGTTGTACAAAGCTGGGGGAGCTGGCGATAAGGATTAATTTTTTTATCCGCTCAGGAAAGTCGAGACTCAGTCGTTGGGCGATCAGGCCCCCCAGCGACCAGCCGACGAGGTAAAACGGCTGGTCGGTGAGGCTATCAATGGTCTGTTGAATACGCCGCACAAAGTCATCAAGATTTTGTTCACCGTCATAATCACTCTTGCCATGGCCCGGCAGATCGATACAGTGCAGGCGATAATTCGGATGTAGCTCACTGACCAGACCCTGCCAGTAACCACCGTGCATACCCCAACCGTGTAACAGGATCACCACAGGTCCGGTGCCGCTTGAATCGACGTATAGCAAGTTATCATTGGTCGTGGGTTTTAGCTGATTCATGCATTTACTGCCTTATCCAGTGCCGCCAACAACTGTTCGACATGCTGCGCCGTATGCGCGGCCGACAGGGTGATCCGTAACCGCGCCGTATCCTGCGGCACCGTCGGCGGGCGAATCGCACTGATCAGCAGACCGGCCTGTTTGAGTGACTCACTCAGGGCCACGGTCCTTTCCGTCTCACCGATCAACAGCGGTTGAATGGCTGAATTCGAATCCATTAATGACAGACCCAACTGCTGCGCCCCCTCGCGAAACTGTTTGATCAGGGTCTGCAGGTGATCCCGCCGCCCGTGCTCCGACTGGATAAGTTGCAGGGCCACGCGCGTCGCGGCGGCCACCGCCGGTGGCAGGGCGGTGGTATATATATAAGAACGGGCCTTCTGGATCAGCGTCTCGATCAGCGCCTCTTCCCCGGCGACAAAGGCGCCGAAGGTGCCGAAGGCCTTGCCGAAGGTACCCATGAGGACCGGCACCTCGGCGACGCCCAGCTTATTTTGTTGCAGCACACCGCCACCGGTTTCCCCCAGCACACCGAGGCCGTGGGCATCATCGATCATCAGCCAGGCATCGTGGGCCGTTGCCACTTTCGCCAGGGCAGCCACATCGGCGCTGTCACCGTCCATGCTGAACACACCGTCACTGACGATCAGTTTCTGCTGCGCCTTGCTTTGCGAAATCTTGTCTTGCAGGTCCGCGCTATCACGATGGGCAAAGCGTTGCAGGCGGGCGCGGGATAACAGACCGGCATCGAGCAGGGAGGCGTGATTGAGCCGGTCTT
>JAHEDB010000401.1 GCA_024641465.1 Chromatiales bacterium
CCTAAAATAGTTCCAAGATCACGCCCGTGTGACGAATGGCCTCTATGTCCGGTGGCTGGCCGTCAATGATCAGCACATTGGTGTGTCCACTCATCGATTGCTTGAGAATCGTCTCCACCACTTCGCGTAATTGCCGCATACTCTTACCCTGGCCATTAATCCTTGTCATCGCCAGCGGTCCATAATGCAAACCCGTTGTCGGACCCTGGCCATGCCAGCACAGACCGACGCCTTGTTGCTCACACACTTTTTGTACTGCCTTAAGTTCGTCCATCGATATATCGGCCGCCACATCGATAACCAGCGGGACGCATCGTTCTATTTGAGCAAGGACACTATCCAGTGCCGGCACCGCACCGGATATCAATAGCGATACACCGATACACCGCTCTCCAACTAACGACGTACGCTGTATGAAACGGTTAATGGCCTGCACGGCCTCGCTGCCTGGCAATTGCAGCAACTCGACGGGGGCCTCACATATCAGGCACAAACCAGAGGCACTGTCCTCTAACCAAACGGCGATCTCTGTATCGGGATGTTGCCAGTAGGCCGCCGGCATCAGCACCACGGGAAATTCATTACTGTAATAACCGAGTTGCCAGTCCTCGGGTAAGTCATCGGGATAAAATCCCCCCTGCCATGCCGTATGCAACCAGCCATGGGCGCCGATCAAGATACGATAAGTATTAGCCGTCATCCTATTTATCCTATAATTTACCGGTGGTATGTAACCGACGTGGTGAACACAAAATGGCCGACATCATTCAATTTAAAAAACCCAAGTTGCAGGACAAGCATAAGGGCAAAACGCTCTGTCGTCATGGCTTTCACAAATGGGTCGTCAGCCAACAAAAACCCTTCGATGTCAAAACCGGTAAACTGGTGACGGCCTATGAGTGTAGCCGTTGCGGCGCCACCCGCACCGAAGCCAAATAATGATCAGACATTGATTTATTAGCGCCCGGATGTGAAGATTACCGCCATGATCGACCAGCCGATGACTTCAGAATGCTAATCCGGGCCCTGACCCAGAAAATAATGTTTATGCTGTTCATGACCTGCCTGACCGGCGGTTGTGCATCGGTGCATGGCCCCGTCAATGAGAAGGACCCGCTGGAATCCTACAACCGGTCCATGTTTTCCTTCAATGAAAAATTCTACGATTATATCCTCGATCCGGTGGTTGAAGGCTATCAAACCGTTACTCCGGATTTTGTGCAGACCGGTGTCACCAATTTCTTCAGTCACCTCGATGATATCCTGGTGATGATCAATAGTCTGTTGCAGTTTAAGTTTCAGGATTTTGCGCATACCTTTATGCGCTTTGTCTTCAACACCTTTTTTGGTTTCTTCGGCCTGGTCGATGTCGCCACGCACATGGAACTGCCAAAACTGAATGAGGATTTTGGCCAGACCCTCGGGGCATGGGGAGTCAGTGCCGGCCCCTATTTTGTCCAGCCCCTGCTTGGCCCCAGCACCATCCGCGACACCGTTGGTGATGTCGCCGACTGGCAGCTGGACCCGATGAACAACGCTATCGAAGACGAAAAAGTCTACTATGCCGTGATCGGTCTGCGGGCCATCGATACCCGTATGGCCCTGATCAAGGTTGATAATGTCGTGACCAAGGCGACTATCGATAAATATGCCTTTGTGCGTGATGCCTATTTACAGCAACGCGAGTACCTGGTTTATGATGGCGCCCCGCCACGGGAAAAACCCAGCTTTGCACCTGCCACCAAGGAAGACCTGGAGCTGGAAGATGCACTCGAGAAAGAATTGTTAAAATAACCCATACCAGCCACTCAGAAGTCACCGCCATGAATGATCTTGTCCTGTCTGTCTTTGCCGTCATCAGTGGTTTTGCCCTATTGCTATGGGGCGCCGACCGGTTTGTGCACGGTGCCTCGGCCACCGCCCGCAACCTGGGTATCTCCCCCCTGATCATTGGCCTGACCATCGTCGGCTTTGGCACCTCCGCCCCGGAAATGCTGGTCTCCGTCGTCGCGGCCCTGGAGGGCAACCCGGGCCTGGCGGTGGGTAATGCCCTCGGCTCCAATATTACCAATATCGGTCTGGTGCTGGGCATAACGGCCCTGATCACCCCGCTGGTGGTCAAGTCCGAGACCCTGCGCCGGGAATACCCCGCCATGTTTGCCGTTATGTTGCTGACCCTGGCGCTGATGGTGGATCGGGACCTGAGCCGGACCGATGGCATTATCCTGCTACTGGGCTTGTGTCTGATGGTGTCCTGGATGATCACCATCGGCCTGCGCAAGAGTCGTGTCGACCCGATGGAATATGAGTTTGCCCAGGAGATCCCCCTGATCTCGACCAAAACGGCCCTGTTGTGGCTACTGGCCGGATTTATGGTATTGCTCGTTAGTTCGAGGATCCTGGTGTGGGGGTCGATCAATATTGCCCATGCCCTCGGCGTATCCGACCTGGTGATCGGGCTCACCGTGGTCGCCGTCGGCACCAGCCTGCCGGAGCTGGCCGCCTCGGTGATGAGCGCCCTGAAAAAGGAACCGGATATCGCCATCGGCAATGTCATCGGCTCAAATATGTTCAACCTGTTGGCCGTGCTGGGCGCCCCGGCCGTGATCGCCCCGCTGCCCCTCGACAGCGGCATCCTCAGCCGGGACTACCCGTTTATGATCGGCCTGAGTATCGCCCTGTTTATCATGGCCTATGGTTTTCGCACCGATGGGCGGATCAACCGGCTGGAGGGAGGGCTCTTGTTACTGGGCTACGTCGCCTACATGGTTACCTTATACTACTCAATAATGGGGTGAGCTTATGCAAACGGAACACTTTACAGTCCTCAATGTGAAATGCGGCGGCTGCGCCGCCAATATTAAGAAGGGCCTGGCCACCCTCGAGGGAATTCAGGTTGTCGAGGTCGATATCAAAACAGGCGCCGTCACGGTCGAAGGCGACAAGCTGGACCGGGGGCATCTGACTAACAAACTGGCCGAGCTGGGATATCCTGAAACCTGATCCACAGCCATGCGCTATGCTTTATTAACCGACA
>JAHEDB010000402.1 GCA_024641465.1 Chromatiales bacterium
ATTCGTAACCGCTACCGGCAAAGCTGGAGGTGCGTTCGCCCAGACGTTGTTGCTGTACATCGCGCTGGATCAAAAACGGATTGTCGGTGGCAACCAACGCCGACTGCTGAAGCTGTTGCAATTCGTGATCATTCAACAAGGGTTGATCGACCAGGGCCGTCGGCCGATGTCGGGCAAACCAGTCACGGAAGGTGTTGATCCCGGCGCGCAGTTGCATATCAGGGGATGGGGATGAGCTCTAACAGTTTCGCAACGATCACATCGCTGTCGATCTGCCGCGCGCGGGCGGCGAAGCTCGGCAGGATGCGGTGGCGCAGCACATCGGGGGCGACGGCCAGCATGTCATCGGGGATCACATAGTCGCGTCCCTGAATATAGGCATAGGCACTGGCGGCGCGGGCCAGGGCCAGGGTGGCGCGCGGCGAGGCGCCGAATTCGATGCAGTCGGCCCACTCCTTTATATAGGGACCAAGGTCGCGGCTGGCCGTGACCAGATTAACGGCATATTCCTCCAGCGGCGGTTCGATGTGGATCTCCGCTACCTCGCGGCGGGCCTGCAACACCGTCTCCGGTTTGAGGCGGGTGTTGGCCTGCTTGTTATCTTCACCGAAATGAGTCTGCCGGTCGCGGCGCAGGATGGCCAGTTCCTCGGCCTTGTCCGGGTAGTCGATCTTCACGTGCAACAAAAAGCGATCCAGCTGCGCCTCGGGCAGGGGATAGGTACCGGCCTGTTCCAGCGGGTTTTGGGTGGCGATAACAATAAACAGGGCCGGCAGGGCATGGGTCTGACCGCCGACGGTGATCTGATGCTCCTCCATGGCCTCAAGCAGGGCCGACTGCACCTTGGGTGGGGCGCGGTTGATCTCATCGGCGAGGATGATCTCGTGAAACAACGGCCCCGGCATAAACTCAAAGCGGCTCTGCTTGGGATCGAAGATATCGCTGCCGGTCAGGTCCGAGGGCATCAGGTCCGGTGTGAACTGCACCCGCTGGAAGCTGGCATGGATCCCCGTCGCCAGGGTCTTCACTGCCGTGGTCTTGGCGAGGCCAGGCGGACCCTCCAGCAACAGGTGACCGCCGGTCAACACGCCGATGAGGATGCGGTCGATCAACGGCAGCTGGCCGACGATCACCGATTGCATGTGCTGGCGCAGGGTCAGGAATTCGGGTTGGGTTTGCATGATGGGACTTGTCCTGGTTGTTATCTGATAATCATAACAAGTTATTGGGTGGTTTTATTCATCAAAACAGCAATCCCTTCTCCTTCAGGGAGAAGCTTAGGATGAGGGGGTAACGGGTACTTTGGCATAGGGATAGGGTGGAGTTCAATGTGGTTTTGTGTGTTTGAATGACGGCAGTAATGTTAAATGTCGGGTGGGCATTGCCCACCAACTCAGTTTTTAATTGGTGCCTGACCGAATGGCTATCGCGTAGATCGCCTCCGTGGCGCACTGGATAGATGATGAATACAAATCATCACAACGCACCATCAACGGGGACTGATTTACTGGCACGGTCATAACTTAGTCAGGTCTATGTTAGATATTTCTAATACTGTTCAACATTTCATCGAAGCACTACCAAATTGGACAGGTGGTATGATGTAGGAAACGGGGGTAGCATGGCTTAGTGGGTTTAACCCTTTCATGGGCGGGGGAAAGGGAGTATTTTAGAGCTTAAATCAGGACCAGAGTGACTCTGACGAAATACTGTTAGTGCGTGGTAAAGGGCTCTGGCCCATTTAATTGCACTTTGATTGCAGTAAAGGACTCTGATCCCTTTAATTGCAGGATCTATGTCATTTGCTCTTCTCTCGATAATATGTAATATCACGATATTCGATCAAGGAGGGGGTTATGGTAAGTACATTCATGAGATATCGTATTTTCCCTGTTCTACTGTTGTTTTCCAGTATATGGACATTATCAGCCTGCGATAATGTCGATTCGGAAGACATCCGAACCTCCGGTATTTATGCCTATTTTCGGGCTTCGGCCGATAACGAAAATCAAACCTATATATTTGCCGATCTGAGGACTGGCCCAGGGCTTTTTGCCGATAAAATCATACTAAGTGCCGGTGACACATTAAAGGCCGGAATGGGACCGGTAGAACACACCCTGAGTCGAGACGGCAATAACAATTATGTGACCACATTTGATATAAATGGCAGTGATGCAGAGGTCATCATTGGGCTTGATCGCGCCAATGATACTGATGCACCAAATTCACGGGTGACGCTCCCGACCGGATTTGCCATAACTACGCCAGGCGCGGCTCATGTTTTTAATCGTGGTGAAGATATTACGATCACCTGGGATCCATCAGTTTCGGATAAGAATATCAACATAACAATCGGAGGCACCTGTACGGCGAGTGGGACCAGTCAACAACTTTCATTCTCGCGAGATGTCACACTATCTGATACGGGTACTTATGCTAGTGCAGTGGATGTTGTCATGAATGCCAGAGGACAACTTGACCAGTTTGATACTGGCAAGAATTGCCCCGGGTACATATTCTTGGAACGAAAAACTGATGGTACTCTCGACCCGAATTATGGCAAGGGAGGGAGCATCTCGGCCTCTCTGAGTCGGAGAATCAATATTGAGTTTAATCCCTAATCTAGACAGCCTGACTGGTTGGGGGAGAGAATGAGACCTAACACTATATAGCTAGTTGTTGAACTAAACCGCTTCGCGGTAGCGTTACCGATTTCATAGCCAGGCCCTTCTTCACTTTCACATACTTATCTCCAGCCACTGTTGGCTGTTACCCCAAGGAGATAAGAAAAAAGGGGCCCTTTTCGTTGACACCAGAGTGGCCTGTTTCTTCTGACCGGTTCTGCCATGTAGTTCGGTTTACATCATATGTCACTTATTTAGTGTGGGAAAAATGGCTGTAGTAGGTATGTTTGATGGAACTCTTCGGTTATAGAAGATGCCAATTACTCTTGCCGGTTAATAATAAGATTAGCGTATTGATCTTATATGTAATATATTTATATCAATATGTTAATACAAAGAAAATGTTATG
>JAHEDB010000035.1 GCA_024641465.1 Chromatiales bacterium
AGTTATGTAAACGAAGACCAGGAACGTCAACAGTGCCGTAACAAATGAGAATGATTTAGATTGGTTATGATTGTCTTTTTTGAGACAGAGATCTTGCGCAAGCAAAGTCCCAAAACGGTTTTCTCATGGCCCCAAAACCCGTTACACTAATCACATTACTTAAATGGGAAGTTATATCGCTATGCGTGTCGCACTGTTTGTCACCTGTCTGGTCGATAGTATGCGCCCTCAGGCAGGGTTCGCTTCAATCAAGCTGCTACAGGATGCCGGTTGCGAGGTCGATGTCCCGCCACGGCAAACCTGTTGTGGCCAACCGGCCTATAATAATGGTGATAAACACAATGCTATTGACCTGGCCCATAATACTATCGATGCTTTAGAAGGCTACGATTATGTAGTCATTCCATCGGGATCCTGTGCCGGTATGCTCGTCAAACATTATCCGGTGCTGCTGGCGGAGGATACGATATGGCAGGAGAAGGCCGCTGATCTGGCCCGACGCAGTTACGAGTTAACCCAATTTCTGGTGGATGTGTTGAACTTTATTCCTGTCACGACCTGTCCGCATCGACTGACGTATCATGATTCCTGCTCGTCGCGTCGGGAGGTCGGTGTCGTTCGGCAGCCGCGCCAATTACTCAATTCAGTTACTGGTTTAAGTCTGATGGAAATGAGTGAGTCAGAAGTTTGCTGTGGCTTTGGTGGTACCTTCTGCGTCAAGTATCCCGAAATCTCGACTAAAATGGTTGCCGACAAGGTGAGAAATATTCATGCCAGCGGTGCCGAGCTCCTGGCTGCCGCGGACATGGGCTGTCTGTTGAATATCACCGGTCGTCTGAAACGCGAAGGCAGTCATATCAGGGCCTATCATATTGCGGAAGTGCTGGCTGGTATGACCGACCGGCCCGGCATCGGTGATGAGGACTAGACGGTGCAACAGACCAGCAAACAGTTCAAAGTCAACGTAGTCAGGGCCTTAAAGGATGAGACCCTGCAGCAGGCGATGCACCGGGCCAGGGGGGGCTTTGTCGAGAAGCGGCGTATTGCAATAGAAAACCTGCCCGAGTTTGACCAAATCAAACGACATGGTATTGCGATCAAGAATCACAGCCTGGATAACCTGGCCGATTATTTGGAACAATTCGAGTCGAAGGTGATTGAAAGCGGTGGTCAGGTGCACTGGGCCTCCGGGCCTGCTGAGGCTTGTCGGTTGGTAGTAGAGCTTTGCAAACAAGTGGACGCCAGAACAGTTGCAAAGGGCAAGTCGATGATCGGTGAAGAGATCTATATCAATGAGGCGCTGGAGGCCGCGGGATTTGAGGCTATTGAAACTGATCTTGGTGAATATATTATTCAACTGGCCGGTGAACCACCGAGCCACATAATTGCGCCAGCGATACACAAGACAAAACAACAGATTGCGGAATTGTTCCGTCGGCATCATACCGCATTAGAAAATAACCGCTCACTGGATACCGTCCCGGAGATCGTTAGTGAGGCCCGCGGTATATTGCGTGATAAATTTCTGAATGCCGATGTCGGCATTACCGGGGCCAACTTCCTGATTGCCGAAACCGGCACCACCATGATCGTTACCAATGAAGGCAATGGCGATCTCAGTGCCACGCTGCCCAGACGCCATATCGTACTGGCCAGCATCGATAAAGTGGTGCCAACCCTTGAAGATTGCAGCAGCCTGTTGCGTCTGCTGGCGCGTAGCGCCACCGGGCAGGAAACCACGACCTATACCACGTTCTTTACCGGCCCCAAGCCCAGACCCGATGGTAGCCAATCAGATTTCCATGTGGTGCTAATTGACAATGGCCGCAGTGATATGTTGTTCAGTGAATATCGCGACATGCTGCGGTGTATCAAGTGTGGTACCTGTATGTACCACTGCCCGGTGTATAGTAATGTTGGCGGCCATGCCTATGGCTGGGTGTATCCTGGCCCGATGGGTGCCGTGCTGACCCCCTTGATGACGGGACTTGAACAGGCAAAAGACCTGCCCGATGCATCGACCTTCTGCGGTCGTTGTGCCGAGGTGTGTCCGATGGCCATCCCCTTGCCGGACCTGTTACGTCACCATCGTGACAAGGCGTACAAACTACACCTGACCCCTGCCGGTCAGCGTTGGGGATTAGGCCTGTGGGCGGGCCTGGCCAAACGGCCACGAGTCTATCGCCTGGTGAGCCTTATGGCTGTCCGGCTGATGAAGATGCTCAGTAAACATGGTGTATTGCGACGCTTGCCATTCCTGGGTAACTGGCAGCAAGGTCGGGAGTTGCCGGCGCCAGGTGGTGAAACCTTTATGGCGCAGTGGAACAGGCAAAACAAGGGAGACCAGGCATGAACCCGACCCGCAATGCCATCCTTGCCCGCCTGCGTTCTGCAAGCAAATTACAAGACAATATGGTTAATCAGCGCCTGCAACAACACGGCCGCGGTCCTTTACCGGCATTGAATGCGCAATTGCTCGAACGGTTTGTTAACAAGATGACGGCTAACTCGGCCAGTGTTGAGGTCGTAAAGGATGACCGTTCGCTGGTCAACTCGGTAAAACTTTTTCTTCAGCGCCATAACCTGCCTTTGTCGTTGTGCATGGTAAACCATCCTCTGCTTAGCGGACTGCCCTGGTCAGACGAGTTGCAGATCGACAAACGATTCGTCAGCCATCATGATTTGACTGTCCTGAGTGTTGCAACGGCTGCCCTGGCAGAAACCGGTTCGGTAGTAATGCTATCCGGCGAACAAACGCCGACCGAAGCCAACTTTCTGCCGGATAACTTTATCTGCATCGTCAATCAGCTGGATATCGTTGCTTATATGGAAGATCTGTGGGACCGCCTGCGTCAACAGGGGCAAACATTACCCGCTGTGGTGAATATCGTCAGCGGACCATCACGTACCGCTGATGTCGAACAAACCATTCAACTTGGTGCACACGGCCCACGCCGCATGCATGTCCTGATCAGGGGTTAGCAGGATAAAAATACCAACCATGGGACTGGATAGAAGCATTACAAATTGCAATAGACATCAAACGAAATCGCCCTGCCGGTAATAATCAATGACTCAAATCTGAATTTATATCCTGTTTTGGCGAGGCGACAATCAGCTACGGGTCGCGCCCGGGGCTGCTTTGATTTAAATTTAACCACACCCATCAATTAGTGACAGTGTGATTGCTTGAAAATTGCACAAACCTACCTACCTGTTGATAAGCAACCATAATTGTATTTCATTTTCTGTTTCAAATTTTGCATTATGCATTAGCATCAATGGCAGGCTCGGTGCATTATGCATGCTCTTTATCAGCGCAATGCTTTCTTATTAACCGATTGACAGAGTAGATTCCGTTGAACAATACGAAATAAACCAAGTAACTCGTAAGTTGCATGATTAACCGGCTTATAAGCTGACATTGGCACCAATGATGCTATACGACAGCACAGGGATGCCGTCGCCTGAAGGGCTTTGCCCTTGCGATAGTTCTCTTGTCTATCTGCCTGTTATGGAATATGGAATATCGGTGTCACTTTTGATGCCGTGGGCACATCAGGGCGTACAGACAATAACATGATATGTGTTAGTGATCGGGTGCGAAACCGTGAGTGATTGGAGATAACATGCAGAGCTGGCGGTGAACAGTGTTCAATACTTCTGATGTACTGATTACTGCTGGAACTAATGTGTAACAAAAAATTAACATTAATCAAAAATAATAATGAGGAAAAAAATGAAAACAAATAGTATTATTTCATTAGCCGTTAGCGGCTTGTTGTTGGTGGTTGCATCATCTGTTAATGCAGGTAGCAAATACGACTGTCCAGAAGCAGCTAAAGCAGCGATGGATGCCAGTTTTGGCTCGACCGTTGATGGCAAGCTGACCAGCGATATCACCAAGTGCCTTACCGTACGTGAAGACATCAAGGTCGTTGTCAACGTCAGCAGCAATGCCATTAATGGCAAGAACGGTATCGTGCAACAGATCAATAATGCCAAGAACCTGGCCTCGAATTATGAAGACATGTATGGCCTGTCGTATGGCGAAGGTTACAAAATTGCCGTGGTAATTCACGGCTCGGCTGCCAAGTTCGCACAAGATACCTCTGTATTTGACGCAAAGTCCGGCACTGTTAATGGCAACCTCCCCACCGTTAATACGATCAAGGACCTGATGTCCAAGGGTATTCATGTTTACATGTGCCAGAACTCAATGCGTGCCAACGGCATTGCTACGGCAGACCTGATCCCCGGCATGGAAGAAGTCCCATCCGGTGTTACTGCAGTAACCGATTTCGGTATGCGTCGCTGGGTGGTATTGACCCCCTGATATCGGCCTTACCATTTCGAAACAGGCCCCGCTTCATGCGGGGCTTTTTTTATGGTGTAAAGTGCATAAAAAATAGTATTGCCAGGTTTCTAATTGGCGGGATGGATTTGAGAAAATATTATTTGAACCGATTACCCAACGACGACGACTCAGGACTGAATCGCTGGTCAACTTTGTGTGACGGAACATGGAAAACAGGTTTTTATCGATACCTGCTTTTGCGACGGCACCTTTACAGCGTCTCTGGCAGAACTGTATTTTGTTACTTGAGAAAAGGAGATTTTTATGGTTAAACGAAATTTATTGAACGGGATTATACTGACTCTGGTCTGCGGTTTTCCATTTGTAACCGCGAACGCGATGAATCCTCAACCCGGTATGTCAAAAGCCAGCCCGGTGTTCGATGTCATAACACCGGCTGGGAAGAAGATGAAGGCGAAACGGGCAGGGAATATGCTTTATCTGGTAGGCGAGGATGGCAAGGGGCTGGTTGGTGAGGACGGTAAGGGGCTTGTGGGCGAAGATGGTAAGCACCGGGTTGCGCCTGATGGCCGGTATCGCCTTAGCAACGGCCAGTATCTCACCGTCAGCAATAAACGAATTGTCGCCAGTCAATCGGGTTTGAGCAGCAAAAAACACCTGCCGGGTACGTCTGCGACACAAAAGCTCAAATAGACTAGCTCGCCATGTGCGAGCGATACTGAAAACTACTGTAGTGAAATAGAAAAAGATAATCCCAACTATCCAGCTACAACCAGCAATCGGCGTGATGTATTTAGCATCACGCCGATCTCCTGCGGCAGCTGTGACTCTCAATCATTTTTATTTCACATGTTCAAGCAGGGCAGCCAATTTGTCTTTTGGCGGAGCACCCTGCACCATGATCGGATCCCCGTTATCGGCACGAAACAACATCAGCGGTACACCTCCAACGCGGGTTCGGGCCAGCAGTTTCGCATTGGCCTGGAGTTTATTTTCTACATCCGGCGTGACCAGGTCCTCATTAATGCCACCACCACCGGCACTTCGATCGTAGTGTTCTTCATTCTGGTAGAAGGCCTTGAGTGGATCTTTGGCGCCGAGTATAGCGCCAGCCTTACCGTGGCTGGTGGTTACCAGTATGCCGACCGGTATCCAGCGCAGTTGCAGTTTGCCGGTCTTTATCTGAGCGCGTGTGCTTTCATACAGGGTATGGCAATAGGGGCAGTTGGGGTCGAAAAAGATATAGACCACGTGTGGGCCCTTGCCCTCGGCGATCCAGCTTGCCTGTTTGATATCGGCAAGGATTGACTCGGCCAGTAACTGCTTGTCGTCGGCTGCATTGACGCCGGTGCTCCAGCCGGTCCCTAGAGCAAGCGTTATTAGGGCAGCGGTCAGTCTTTTTAGAATTGGTTGCATAAAGCCTCTTCGTTATTGTCAGCATTGATAATGTAAGGTTCAGGTGTTCTGACATACGCCAAAAGGCAAAGGTTCAATGCCGTGTTGTTGATAATGAGTGGAATAATTCGCTCATCCTTCTATAGCCTGGCCAGGGTTGCTCAGCGATGGGATAAAAAAAGAATGAGTTCCATCATTATTTAAAAAGTATCCAGCGCTAGTTATTTTCCTGATACACGCCAACCGGGAATTAGTTGTGAACGATTTTCTCTTTCATCGTATGTCAATAGAGTCCAGGTTAAATATTGCTTTTGGCCCCTCTTGCGCGGGATAGGGTTTAACCTATAATTTCGCACGCTGGCCGTCGCTGTCGTGCGCACGGTCCCTCCAGGTCAGTGCAACTTATTCCGGGGTTCCCATGAAGTATTTAGAAAACATTCTTGAATCGTTAATGTTTAACAGCCGCTGGCTGCTGGCGCCATTTTATCTTGGCCTGGTCGCGGGCATCGGTATTCTACTCGTCAAATTCATGCAGGAGTTTTTCCACATTCTGCCCATGACGTTCTCGGGTAGTGAATCTGATATCGTGCTCGCCATCCTGACCCTGGTCGATATGTCACTGGTTGCCAATCTTTTGATTATTATTATCTTCAGCGGATATGAAAACTTCGTCTCCAAGATCAACACCGCAGGTCATGAGGATCGCCCGGAATGGATGGGCAAGGTGGATTTTTCCGGCCTCAAGATCAAGGTGATCGCATCGATTGTCGCGATCTCCGCGATTGAGCTCCTCAAGGCCTTTGTGCATATCGATATGGTGGGCAACCCGGCCGACCCCGCCGGCTGGACGGTTGCCGACAAGCAACTTGCCTGGAAGGTTGGCATCCATGTCGTGCTGGTATTCTCCGGCGTGTTGTTCGCAGTGATGGACAAGATTGCCGAGGCGAGTCATGCGCATAAAGAGGCCAGCAGACGCGCGGCGGAAAAATAGCGGTGGAAGTAAAAAAGGCGGGGTAACCCGCCTTTTAATTTGTACCTGGTGTTTGCAGCTCTGCCACTTGCAGTTTCTTCTTTACCACTTGCTCTGATTTGATCAGCCATTGTCTGATGCGGTTGGAGTCACCGTATTTACTCATTTTGCCCCAGGAGTCGAGCAGCACGATGATGACCGGCCGGTCATTGATCTGTGTCTGCATCACCAGGCAATTACCGGCCTTGCTGGTGTAGCCGGTCTTACTCAGGGTAATGGGCCATGCGTCGCGATTGACCAGACGATTGGTGTTACCGAATTCGACCTCCCGGCCGTTATGCAGGTTGACGATACTGTCGCGGGTTTGCGTAGTGAACTCGCGGATCAGCGGGTACTGGCTTGCCGCACTGACGATTTTTATTAATTCCATCGCCGTGGAGACGTTGTCATTGTGCAGACCGGCGGCGTCAGAGAAATGAGTTTTGGTCAGGCCGAGTGCCTGCGCCTTGGTATTCATGGCCTTAACAAACTCGGTAGCCCCGCCAGGATAGGTGCGGGCCAGTGCCAGGGCGGCGCGGTTTTCTGAGGCCGATAATGCAATGTGCAGTAGGTCTTCGCGCATGAATTGCATCCCCCTGCGCAACCGCGAGCGGGAATAACGCACCCGGTCCTTGTCACTCTTGTCGATGGCAATGACCTCATCCATGGCTTGACCAGCATCGAGAATCACCATGGCCGTCATGAGTTTGCTGATAGAAGCGATGGGTAAGACCAGTTCTGAATTGCGTTCAAAAACTACTTCGTTATCCCGTTCATCGAATACCAGGGCCACATGTGACTTTAAGCGGAGTCTGGCGGGGTTGGTGTATTCACGAATATCTTTTGCCGCGACATAGTCTGATGCCAGGGCCGGGGCAGCGAGGGCGACCGATGTCCAGCACAGCAGGCTAAAGAGGCAGAATGATTTCATCGGATGAATATAGGCTGTATATGTTTGTTTTGCAAAGATGTCTATTTAGCGTCTAATCCTACCACTACTGTAGCTGCGGTGCACTACAGAATGTATGGCTTTTATAAGGGATCTGCGGCGTTGAGTTGCCTAAACCGTGGGAGTAGACTGCAATCAGGTTGCATCGAACGGCCTTGTGACTGCATACACAAAACGATTTAATCGATTCTTTCACCATGGAGGCACACATGGTAAAACTAACAATAAACGGTAAACCGGTCGCCATCGATGTCGATGGCTCAACCCCGCTGCTCTGGGTGTTGCGAGAACAACTCGGTCTGACCGGCACCAAGTATGGTTGCGGTATCGGTAGTTGTGGCGCCTGCACGGTGCATATTAATGGTAAGGCGGTGCGATCCTGTACCGTACCGGTCTCCTCACTCAGCGCCGCACAAAAAATTACCACCATCGAAGGTCTATCGGCGGATAACCGCCATCCCCTGCAACAGGCCTGGGCGGAGCTTGATGTGCCGCAATGCGGCTACTGCCAGCCGGGCATGATCATGAGTGCGGCGGCGCTGTTAAACACCAAACCCAATCCAAGCGACGCCGATATCGACGCCGGGGTGACCAACATCTGTCGTTGCGGCACCTTCAATCGCGTCCGGCGCGGCATCCATCTGGCCGTGACCATTAATAAGCGCGGGAGGTCATAATGGACAAGCAACGCATCAATGTTTCGCGCCGTGATTTTCTCATCCAGACTACCACGCTCGGCGCCGGTTTTTCCCTTGGTCTGTATCTGCCCCTGACCGGCAATGCCGCCTTTGCGGCTGAAAAAAACGCAACAACGGTACCGGAGGTCAATGCCTGGGTGGTGATCAAACCCGACGAAACCGTCATCATTCGCATTGCGCGTTCCGAGATGGGGCAGGGCACCCTCACCGGTCTGGCGCAAATGGTGGCAGAGGAACTGGAATGCGACTGGTCCCGGGTCACGACCGAATATCCGACGCCCGGCCAGAATCTCGCCCGCGAAAAGATCTGGCAAAGTTTCTCGACCGGTGGCAGCCAGGGGATTCGCGGCAGTCATCTGTATGTGCGCAAGGGCGGGGCCGTTGCACGTCACATGTTGATCGAGGCCGCCGCGAATCACTGGGGCGTACCGATGGCGGAGTGCCATGTCGCAAACGGCGTGATCACCCATTCGCCAAGCGGACGTTCGACGACTTATGGCAAAGTTGCTGCGGCGGCCGCCGAGTTATTTCCACCGGAACAGGTCGAACTCAAGGATCCCAAGGACTGGAAGCTCATCGGCAAGCCGGTCAAACGCCTCGACACGCTCGATAAACTCAACGGTAAGCAGGTGTATGGGGCCGACCTTACGTTGCCCGGTATGTTGAACGCCACCATCAAGGCCTGCCCGGTGTTCGGCGGCACACTCAAATCCTTTGATGACAGTAAAGTGCGCAAGATGCCCGGCGTTCGCAAGGTGTTGCGGGTCGGGGACAATGCCGTCGCCGTCGTCGCCAATACCTGGTGGCAGGCAAAGACGGCGCTGGATGCCTTGCCGATCATCTGGGTTGAAGGACCGAACTCAACGCTGAGTAGCGCATCGATCTCAAAAATGCTGGATGAAGGTTTGACGGCGTCTGAGGCCTTTGTCGGTAACAAAAACGGCGATGTGGACAAGGCGCTGCGAGGCGCGGTGAAGAAGGTTGAGGCGACATACGCCTATCCCTATCAGAACCACGCCACCATGGAACCGATGAATGCCACCGCGCGCTGGACCACGGATCGTTGCGAGGTCTGGTGTCCGACCCAAAACGGTGAGGCAGCGTTGGAGGCCACAGCCGCCGCGTCCGGCTTGCCTATCACGAAATGCGATGTCTATAAGCTGCTCCTTGGAGGTGGTTTTGGTCGACGAGGTGCGATTCAAGATTTCGTCACACAGGCCGTTGCTATCGCCAGGCAGATACCGGGCACACCGGTCAAACTACTGTGGAGCCGCGAAGAGGATATGCAGCACGGCCATTATCACCCGATCACCAAGTGCAAACTGGTCGGTGGGCTGGACAAGCAGGGTGAGCTGACGGGTCTGCATATTCGTATTTCGGGGCAATCGATCCTCGCCGCCGTCAATCCGAAGTGGATGAAGAACGGTGTCGACATGATCACCTTCCAGGGTTTTCACCCCGATGGCGATCACGCCATTAGCTATACGGTGCCGAACCTGCTGGTTGAACATGCCATGCGCAACCCGCCGGTGCCGCCGGGCTTCTGGCGCGGGGTGAACATCAACCAGAACGCTATCTATATGGAATGCTTCCTCGACGAACTGGCGCACGCGGCCGGCAAAGACCCACTGGCCTTTCGCCGCAAGATGATGGCCGATCATCCCAAGAGTCTGGCGGTACTCAATGCCGTGGCGGAAAAGGCCGGTTGGGGTAAGCCCGCGGCGAAGGGAGTGCATCGCGGTCTGGCGGTGGTCAAGACCTTCGGCAGTCATGTCGCGGCCTGCGCCGAGGTGTCGGTTGATGCCAAAGGCAAACTCAGGGTCCATCGTATCGTCGCCGCCACCGATCCCGGATACGCCGTCAACCCGCAACAGATCGAGGCGCAGGTGGAAGGCTCGTTCGTATACGGGCTGTCGGCATTGCTATACGGTGAATGCACCATCAAGGGTGGTGCCGTTGAACAAAGCAATTTTCATGATTATCCATCGATGTTGATCAAGGAGATGCCCAAGGTCGAGGTCATCGTTATGCCCTCGGGGGGATTCTGGGGCGGCATTGGTGAACCCACCATTGCCGTGGCGGCGCCAGCGGTGTTGAACGCGATCTTTGCCGCGACCGGCAAGCGTATTCGCCAGTTCCCGTTAAAGCATGTCGATCTGCGACCTGTTTAGACTTTATAAACATACCGAAGGTGATTTTCTAGTGATGAGGTTATGTATGAAAAACTATTCCGTAAGCCCCTTCTTGCTTGTTACTTTTATGATGGCAACACAAGTTGCCTCTGCCGCGGATGTGGTGACGGACAAAAGTATCGGCCTGGACCTGGCGCGCGATATCGCCAATGAGGCGATCCAGGCCTGCCGTAAGGATGGTTATCACGTCAGCGTGGTTGTGGTTGATCGGCATGGTTTGTTGCGCACGGCCCTGCGTGATGATCTGGCTGCGCGTTTTACCCTGGAGATCGCCGAGCGTAAGGCCAATATGACCGTCATGGCCTGGACCGACAGCGGCCAGTTTAAAAAGGCGCGCGCGGATATTCGTCCGGAATTGAATCATATCGACGGTTTGATCGTGATGGAAGGTGGCATCAAGATTGTCGCGGGTGGTTTTAATCTGGGAGCCGTGGGCGTCAGCGGTGCGCCCGGTGGCGATAAAGATGCGGCCTGTGCCCGACAGGCCTTAAAAAAACTCAATGACCGACTCCAGTTTGCCACTGAGTAATGGGTATCTAAGGCCAAATTAACCAACAGGTTGACGCATGCAAACCTACAGCACCGATCAGCAAGTATTACAGACGGCCTTTGAATGGTTAGAACAAGGCCACGAGGTGTCGCTTGTTACGGTGCTAAAGACCTGGGGCTCATCGCCGCGTCCCGCCGGTTCACTGTTGGTGATGCGCCGTGACGGCGTGTTGGCCGGTTCCGTATCCGGCGGATGTGTGGAAGAGGACCTGGTGC
>JAHEDB010000403.1 GCA_024641465.1 Chromatiales bacterium
GCCGGGCCGCTGGCCTTTATGTTGATCTACGCCCTCGGTAGCGTCTTCTTCCTGCCCGGCTCGGTGCTGACCCTGGCGGGTGGCGCAATCTTCGGGCCGGTATTGGGGACGTTTTATAACCTGACAGGCGCGACTCTCGGCGCGACCCTCGCGTTTCTGATCGCGCGCTATGTTGCCTCAGACTGGGTGGAACAAAAGACGGCGGGGCGGCTGAAACAACTCAAGCAGGGCGTCGAGAACGAAGGCTGGCGCTTTATCGCCTTTGTGCGACTGGTGCCGCTGTTTCCGTTCAATCTACTGAACTATGCCCTCGGCCTGACCCGCATCAATCTGTCGCATTACATCATTGCCTCGTATATCTGCATGCTGCCCGGCGGTTTTGCCTATACCTATCTGGGTTATGCGGGGCGCGAGGCCATGTCAGGCAGTCAAGGTCTGATCCAGAAAGGCATCATCGCCCTGGCCCTGCTGGCCTGCGTGGCCTTTATCCCGCGCCTGATCGGTCAGCTACGCCGCGGCACCATGAAAACTGTCGATGAACTCAAACAACAACTTGAAGCGCATGCTGACATGCTGGTGCTCGATGTACGCACGGCCAATGACTATGTCGATGCGCAGGGTCATATCGCCGAATCGATGAATATACCGGTAGAAGATCTGCCAAACCGGCTGGATGAGTTACAGAATTATTTAACCAAACCGGTCTATCTTGTCTGCCGAACCGACCGACGTTCGGCCAAAGCCGCGCAGATCCTGGCCGGCAAGGGATTTACTGAAGTGCATGTGGTGCGTGGCGGAATGACCGACTGGAATAAGCAGGGCTATCAAATCGTTTAAACCTACCGCAGCTTGTGTTGCGCAAGCTGCGGCATCGTGGTTTAAATCTTGAACTGTCGAACCAGATTTTGTAGCTGTAACGCCAGTTGCGCAAGAGACTCACTGGAGGTGGAGGTCTGCGCCGCACCATGGGTGACTTCTTCCGCCATACTGTTGATATTGACGACATTGCGGTTGATCTCTTCGGCAACCGCACTCTGCTCCTCGGCGGCGCTGGCAATCTGGGTGTTCATGTCGCTGATCGTCGCCACCGCCGTCGTGATCTTTTCCAGTGAGGCGCCAGCTTCGGCCGCCTGTTCGACACCGGCCTGTGCTGCGTGATGGCCTTTTTCCATCACCTCCACGGCATTACGTGTACCGGATCGTAGTTGCTCGATCATCACCTCGATCTCGCGGGTAGAATCCTGCGTGCGCGAGGCCAGGGTGCGCACCTCATCGGCCACCACGGCAAAACCTCGACCCTGCTCACCGGCGCGGGCCGCCTCAATCGCCGCATTGAGCGCCAGCAGGTTGGTTTGTTCGGCGATCCCTTTGATCACATCCAGCACACCGCCGATATTTTCACTTTGTTGCTCCAGCTGCTTTATCACACCGGTGGCCGTGTTCACTTCAGCGGCCAGATGGTTGATGGCCTCAATCGTTGCCAGCACGATGCGCTTGCCGCCAACCGTCTCGGTATCGGCGTTATTTGCCGAAGCGGAAGCCTCGGTGGCGTTCTTCGCTACCTCCTGCACGGTGGCGGTCATTTCATTCATGGCGCTGGCCACCTGATCGATCTCGGAACGTTGTTTATTGACACCATCATTGGTCAGTTTGGTGATATTCGACATCTCTTCCGAGGCCGCCGCCACCTCTTCGGTATGCCGGGTCACATCGGCCACCAGCAAACGAACCTTTTCGGCAAACTTGTTAAACGACCTCGCCAGCATGGCGACCTCATTACTGCCATTCGCCTCCAGGCGACGGGTCAGATCACCATCACCTTCGGCAATGTCTTCCATCGCGTCACCGGCCTGACAGATCGGTCGGATGATACTGCGCGTAATGAATAAGGCCACCAGCAAACCGATTATCAGGGCAACCACGCCCACCAGCAGGGTGATGTTGCGGGCGCTGGCTATCGCATCCACATATTCCGTACGGTCCATCACGATCTCCAGTACACCGATCGGATTGCCTGAAAAATCCTTCACTGAACGACCATAAATCGTTACCGGTAATTTATTGTATTTGCCATAACGCAAAACGGTTTTGCCGGCAACGCCATCCTTTAAATCCTGATCTGAAAGCATCACCTTGTCCTGCAAGGTCGAGGCAAATTTTTTGAACCCATCTTCACGCAGCAGGTGCAGGCCGATATCTACATTGAAATTCTTTTTAAAAGTTTCAAAGAACGGCTGGCCGAAGGACATGCCAAATTCGACCGAACCGATATGCTTACCCTCGTGCATCACCGGCACCATACCGCGCACCCCCAGGCCCGCAACTCCGATCTCCGTGCCGCGTACGGCCACTTTATCGGTATTTGTCTTAACCACGGTCTTGCGAAACGAAGACAGGTCATCACCAAACTCACTTGTCTTGTGAATACGCGACCATGATATCGCCGGGGAGGTATGGAACTGAAATTGTCGGGCGCCATAGGTTTCCTTCAGCACCTTGAAGGGTGGCACCAGGATCGCATTGACCCGCTCCCGGTTGCCCGCTGCAAAGGCACTGTGCACCTCCGGGATATTGGCTACCAGCGCACTCATCGCCTCGGCCAGTCGCCCTTCCGCCGCCACCGCGGCCATGGCGTTTTCGTACAGGCCGTTCAACTCGCGTTGCTCAGCGCTGTAAATGATCGATTCAATCTTCTTGAGGGTGATGGGGGTAATCAGGGCAATCGCCAGCAACAACACAATGGTAAAACCGAAGGTGATCCGATAGCCTATTTTCATATTCTGCAACATGGCTTGCCTCTAAACTTAAAACGAAGGCCGGGGCCTCGCCCGGCAGGTGTTTACGATAACCGACAGGCGAGCCATGCCAAACGAGGCTCTCCTATCTAAATAAATACCGGTCGGTAGTGTCAGCACCTTTATCGTGCAGCCGGAAAAATACTTTAAAAAATATAAGGTTTTAATTGTTACTAATTGTAAATAATTATTAATTGCTATAATTTACAATTAGTTAGCCTGATAAGTACCGTTCAA
>JAHEDB010000404.1 GCA_024641465.1 Chromatiales bacterium
GTGGTGGTCGGTTTCGTCATGCCCGGTCCCGATGAGGCGAATATCGCCCGCGTCATTGCCCTGCGCCTGGGTTGTGGCAAGCACGTCCCGGCCTGGACCGTACAACGCAATTGCGCCTCCGGCCTGCAGGCCCTGGATTGCGCCGCGATGGAAATCGCCCTGGGCCGCGCCGAGATCGTGCTGGCCGGTGGGGTCGAATCCATGAGCCATGCACCGGTTCTGCTCAACACCGACATGGTCGGCTGGTTGGGTGCCTGGATGGGCGCCAGAAACTGGCAGCAACGCATTCAGGCCCTGCTTGCCCTGCGACCAAAATTCTTTAAACCCGTGATTGGTTTGCTACGCGGTCTGACCGATCCCGTGGTGGGCCTGTCGATGGGCCAAACGGCGGAAAATATCGCCCACCGTTTTGCCATCAACCGGGAGCAAATGGATATCTTTGCCGCACGCAGTCATCAACGACTGGCGGCGGGGCAGGACAACAAACACCTCGATGAAATCGAAGCCCTGTATGATACCCGGGGTCACGCCTTTGCCGAAGATGACGGTCTGCGGCGCGACAGCGAACCCGCAAAACTGGCCAAGCTCAAACCGGTGTTTGATCGACCCTTTGGAAATGTAACGGCCGGTAACAGCGCACAGATCACCGATGGCGCTGCGATGTTGATCCTGGCCAGTGAAGAGGCCGTGAAAAAATACAAACTGCCGGTGATGGGCAAGATCATCGACTCGCATTGGGCCGGGCTGGAACCCGCGCAAATGGGGCTGGGTCCGGTACATGCCATTACACCGATCCTGCAACGCAATAACTTCAGCCTCAAGGATATCGACTACTGGGAAATCAATGAGGCCTTTGCCGCCCAGGTGCTGGCCTGCCTGGCGGCCTGGCAGGACAAGGACTATTGCACGACCGAGCTGGGCTTGACGGAAACCCTCGGTGAGCTGGATCAATCACGATTGAATGTAGATGGCGGTGGTGTCAGTATCGGCCACCCGGTAGGCGCCAGCGGTGCGCGGATTGTGTTGCACCTGCTGAAGACCCTGGAACGGGAAAAGGCCAAGCGCGGCATTGCCAGCCTGTGTATCGGTGGCGGTCAGGGTGGCGCCATGCTGGTAGAACGAGTTTAGGACTGGGGACGCTTAATGACAAACAACAATTACAAAAACTGGAAAATCAACCAGGACAAGGACGGTATCGTCTGGTTACATCTGGATAAGGCCGACAGCCCGACCAATGTCCTGTCACAGGATGTGTTACACGAATTGCGCGACATCGTGTTTGACCTGGAAAAAAATCCCCCCCGCGGCGTGGTCTTTCTGTCAGACAAGGAAAGCGGTTTTATTGCCGGTGCGGATATCAAGGAATTTCCCGAGATTAAAACCGAGGATCAGGCCCGCGAGGCACTCAACCTGGGCCACGCCATCTGCAACAGTATCGAAGGTCTGTCCTGCCCTACGCTCGCCCTGATCCACGGCTTCTGCCTGGGCGGTGGTATGGAGCTGGCGCTGGCCTGTCGTTATCGCATTGCAGATGATGATCCAAAATGCAAAATGGGACTGCCCGAAGTCAAACTTGGGATTCATCCCGGCTTTGGCGGCACCGTACGCATGATCCGTTTGATTGGTGTTCTGAATGGTATGGATGCCATGTTGACCGGACGCAATATCTCGGCCCGGGCCGCGAAAAAGATGGGGCTGGTGAATTACGCCACTCCCAAACGCCATCACATCAACGCTGCACGCAGCGTGATACTGAGTCCACCCCGTCCATTCAAACTGCCGTTCTGGAACAAGATCCTCAATCACTACAAAGTACGTCCCTGGGTCGCCAGGCTGTTAACCCAGAAGGTCGAGAAAAAGGCCAACCGCGCCCACTACCCGTCTCCCTATGCAATGATCGACCTGTGGGTACGCTGCTATGACGATCACACCTATATGTATCAGGAAGAGATCAATTCTTTCGTCGGATTGATCGTTGGCAAGACCGCGCAAAATCTGATCAGGGTATTCCTGCTGAGCGAGCGTCTCAAATCACTCGGCAAGACCGGTGATTACAATCCCAAACACGTGCACGTCATCGGTGGTGGCGTGATGGGTGGCGATATCGCGGCCTGGTGTGCCCTGCGCGGTTTCAAAGTGACGCTCCAGGATCGCAATATGGAAACCCTGGCCAAGGTCATCAAACGGGCCTTCGGTTTATATCAAAAACGTCTCAAGGACAGATTGCTTATTCGCGGTGCACTGGACAGACTGATTCCCGATATCAAGGGTGATGGCCTGAAACGGGCTGACATTGTGATCGAAGCAATTTTTGAAGATGCCAAGGTAAAACGGGATCTGTTTGCGGCCATCGAACCGCAACTCAAGAAAGATGCCATCATCGCCACCAATACCTCCAGTATCCCGCTGGATGAGCTGAACACCATTTTAAAGAAACCCGAGCGACTGGTCGGTCTGCATTTCTTTAACCCGGTGGCCATGATGCCCCTGGTGGAGATCGTGCACAGTCCCAAGACCTCGGCCGAGGTTTCCAATATGGCCGCGGCCTTCACCCGTCGCATCGACAAATTCCCCTTGCCGGTCACCAGTACCCCCGGTTTCCTGGTCAATCGTGTATTGATGCCCTATCTGATGGAGTCGGTTGAACTGGCGAATGAAAACATTCCCCTTGCGCTGATCGACAAGGCGGCGCTGGATTACGGCATGCCGATGGGCCCGATCGAACTGGCCGATACTGTCGGTCTGGATATTTGCCTGAAGGTGGCCGAGATCCTCTCCCAACACATGGATATCGCCGTACCGGACAGCCTGCGCAAAATGGTTGAAAAAGGCAATCTAGGCAAAAAAACCGGCAAAGGTTTTTACGCCTTTAAAGACGGTAAACCTGTCAAACCCGCGATACCAAAAGACTACACGGGGCCGACGGATATTCAGGACCGATTGATCATGCGATTGGTAAATGAGGCCGTTGCCTGCTTGCGTGACAAAGTGGTCGATGATGCTGATTTGGCCGATGCCGG
>JAHEDB010000405.1 GCA_024641465.1 Chromatiales bacterium
GGCCATGGCCTTGAAACGCATATATTCCGCATCTTTATCGAAGGCATCCTGCAAACGGGAAATGGCCAACATACTGATGGTGCGTTCACGGATGATGTTGTGCATGGTGGCCAGCAGCGATTCCTTGCGGCTGGTGTTTTGTTCAATGAAATGTTGCTTATCATCAAGCAAAACCAGTTGTTTGAAGCCGATAAACATCACCCCGGTCGTCGGCAGAAATGCCAGACAGAAACCAATCATGATAATTGTTTTCGAGTGATGAGTATTAAAAAGTAATGAGAACAGCTTCATGTGCAGTATTTCTATCCCCCGGCCAGCTAGTAATTAACTTTGCAGCATTCGATAAAAATTTAGCAGAGAAACCTGAAAACCCCAGATTATATTTCCGGGAATTTGAACTGCATCATGTTTCTGGAACTTAATTTAGATAACGAGCGGCCAATGCTATTACATCACTCATCAGCAAGACAACTAGCAATGGGCAACAATCAGCGGTACAAACATTTCCTGTGAGCTTATTCCACCATGCACACCAATATGAATAAAAGGGGGTTCGCCAGCAAGTCGATCTTTCAATACATAATTCTCGCGCATAATCAGCGCATAATGGCCGATACGATCATACAAACCGGTATGCATTTTGCCACTACCAAAATACCCTCCCGTCACCAGAGACTCACTTGACTTAAGTTCAACAAAATCACTCAGTTCATGGTCCACATAATCAGTGAACTGTTGTTGTTTGTGGGGGTGGACATAACAGTACGCCGCCCGCGGCTCGCCACAAAGCGGTAATACCAACGAATCTTGCATCACAGGGTGATCGCTCAAATGGATTATCTTATCCGTCTCAGTATCAATAAACCCATGGTCCGCCGTCACAATAATCGTAGTATCAGTACCGTCCAGATCCTTAAGCAATTTTCCAAAGGCGTTATCAAGCTCAACAAAATGTTTATTGACCTTTACATTACTACACCCTGACTCATGGGAATAACGATCAAAGTCAGGCCAGTAAGCGTAGATATATTTCCGGCGTTGCGAAGACTTAACGACATACTCAATATTCTGGAAACACTGGGCAAGGCTGTTATAACCATGTAACAGGGCGCTGCCGGAGTGGGCAACATTATATTCAGAATGAATGATCCACTCCGGCGCCACCACATAGGAGGGTCGGTTGATCAGATCAAACAGCGGCGTATGGCCATACAGTTTATGCACATCAATCGTATTGCTGTTGAAACCGCTGCTTGCCACCCTGGGCCTGAAGGGCAGGACCGCCGTGACGCAACCCAGCTCTTTAAGATAGGTATGCCAGCCAGTCAGGCCGTGTTGCTGTGGCGCCAGCCCGGTCATAAAGGTTGTAATCGCGGTGGCCGTGGTCGAGGGAAATACCGAGGTCATACTTGACCGAAGGTGATGGTGTAAAATACTTCCACTACCGTAGTTGCACAGGTATTCGTAGCCAAGGCCGTCAATGACCAGCAAGACAAGATTGCGGCTATCACGAATCTCATCCACTGGAAGGTTTGTCGCAGTCGGATAATCATTGAGCTGACAAGCAAGCGCCTGTCCCAGGCTGGACATCAGATTAACGATACTATTACCTTCGTAATCAGGTAATGGCACGATTACATCCGCAACGATTGATCCGCATTGCAAAATACCCTTGAACTACACTTGCGATGATTTTCCAGTCCAACAACGACCTATAGCAAAAGCGGGGTGCCTGTTGCTATAACGACTGCGCAGCTAAACATCCGTAATAAATCCACATACTATTTAGTGCTTGCCGTATTTAACGGTA
Organism: Chromatiales bacterium; assembly: GCA_024641465.1. Taxonomy (GTDB): domain Bacteria; phylum Pseudomonadota; class Gammaproteobacteria; order UBA6429; family Thiohalophilaceae; genus JAHEDB01. The sequence goes on from JAHEDB010000405.1 coordinate 1,811, forward strand.
TACAGCAAGCCGCAACATCATGCAATTCGTCAGGCCATTATTCAGATGGGCAAAAAAAACCCTCCATATGTCAGAGGGTGAGTGTGGGGGGTTCATTATTATTATGTCGCATTATCTTATTGCGTTTATAAATAAAGTCAATACCTTATTATTAAACTCGACAACTATTACACCTGACTTGATTTCTGGTTTTACTCTGCCATCACAGTATCATCACCAGATCTCACTAACTACATTGCTTACGACAAATGAATTGAACTTTGAGGATGATTGCACCCACAGGCTCCCGCACCAGACTATGCAGACGGCGGCGTCACGTAGGAAATCAACAGCAGGCGAAATTAGCACCACCAACGCATCCCGCCTTGATCGGATCAAGGCGGGCTTTAGTACATAAGTAGTGTCTAATTTACAAAATAGATAATCATGCGGCTATGGTTGCGATCTCTTTGGCCGACAGGCCATCCCGCAGATTCTGTTGGTGTTGCTTGGCCTTGCCCTGTTGCTGTCTGATATACCCCTCCAGTTGCCTGCGCACGGCATTGAAGGCATCGCGTACGGCCACATACACATCTTCGTGGGCATGATTCAGACCAGGATCACGACTGACGACAATCTCATTTCCAGGCACCGTCAGGTCAATTCTAACCTGGTAAGTTGAACCTTTATAATGGTGCTTATGGGGTGCTTCAATAGTGACACGGCAAGCGGTGATATTGTCGGTGATTCTTTCGAGCTTCTCGGCCCTTTCGCGGACCTTGGCTTCTACTGCTTCTGAGGGGGGAACATTAAGAAAGGTGATCTGTAGTGGTAACTGCATACTATCCTCCTTGGTTAAATCACAGTTTCAGCATAACGGTGGTGCTTTATCCTGCTCATTGATCTGGATCAAGCAGTGCTGCTGCTCTAAACAAACCTATCACGGTCTTGGCATCGGAAATCCGGCCGTTTTTTGCCCACCCCAGTGCCGCCGCGAAATCCAGCCACTCAATCTCGATCAATTCCGCATCCTCATGCGCGATGGAAACGGGTTGAATATCATGAGCCATATAGAGATGAATCACTTCTTTAAAAACGCCGGGGGATGAATAGATTTCGCCCAGTTCGCGCCACTCCCGCGCCATGACACCCGCCTCTTCCGCCAATTCACGCTGCGCCGTCTGCAAGGGCGGCTCACCCTGTTCAAGTTTCCCCGCCGGCAA